>NZ_DASQZC010000313.1:0-6032 GCF_035638895.1 Nostoc sp.
ACCAATCAGTCGCTCAACCTCAGTCCTTTGCTGAAGCCTCATTTGATGACTGATAGCGGGTAATAGTTTGACCTCAGTTTCATTGCCAGGGCGAAAAGAGCGGCGACGAAACATAAACTTGAAATGCCGTTTATCCTGTGGCGGTAACTTCTCCCATACATCCGCGTCCCACCCAGGCGGCATGAAATCAGCTGATATCGGCAACAGGTTTCGTATTTGAGATTGAAGCTCGGTGATCGCTCTACCTTGTTGTTCAATTACTTGGTTTTGCTGCTCAAATTTTTGTTGTAACTGTGGAATTGCTTTTACTGATTGCTTGGCGATCGCTTCACAAGTCAGAAAATATTTGCGGATCTGCTTACCCTCTTCACTCTTAGCCAGCATCCCCATCTCTTTGAAACATTCCACTGTCAAATAGATTTTTTCTACTGGTCTACCTGACTTTGAGTTTTCCACCTCGAAGTGGAAAATATCATGGGGTAAGGCTTCTGGGGATTCCTCTGGTGATTGCGTGAAATAATCTAAATCTCGCTCAAAGTAACTAACTAGTGTTCGTTTGGCGCTGTCCTTTCGGCTATACCCAAGCACTTGCCAAGCCCAATCAAAATCTACAATCTGGTTGCTATCGTGTAACTGTTGAGCAAGCTCAAGCGTAAATTCTCTATTCATTGCCTTATCTCCTTTGTATAGGCGAACGGAATTAACCCCAAATGCAATGGGGTGATATTTTGAACGGTCTGGTTTATGAAAAATTTTTCAGGAAGTGGTTAGACGTGGGTTGATTTTGGGATTGCTAGGTATATAAGTTAGCAGTGTGTATTATGACTAATCCTCAAAAAAGACCCTTGCAGCCTGTTCCACCCAAGCAGACAAACCCAGCAGTTGATGAACTGGCTGCTTTGCGTCAAGAGATAAGTGAATTTAGAAAAGATTTTGCAAAATTTAGCAAGGAGCTATCGCTAAAAATGGCATTCGGCATCATCGGATCTTTAATTTTGATTCGTATAGTTGGTGAATTTTTAGGGCTTTTTAGGAGGTAGTATGCTTGGCTTATCCACACCTTTTTTGCATACTAATCCTCAAGACTTTCCGCTCCATATTTTTGTCGGTAGTGGTTTTTCTGATGACATGGAGTTTGCTGTTGAATTGCCTACTTCTAGATGGATTCCAAGAATTGGCGAAACACTTATCCTGCCGATGCGGAACGAGGAAGACAACATTGACTATGAGTGGGGTTTTATAGTCAAAGATGTTGTTTACGACTTTGTTGACAAACAAGTTACTGTATACTGCGATTTTCCTGCCGATGGGCAATGGAAGCTAGATTTTCCTGCGCCTTGCAAGTCACAAGTCAAAGGAGGCTAAATCGGGCGTTGAATTTGTAGATCCGTAAGTTTATTCAGGTGTATTTGAGCGCGGCAACTACCATGTCAAAGCGATCACTCTTGGTGGAGAGTGATCACTTTTTATTGTTGCGCTTGCTGGCCTATTCGCCTTTGCATTTCCGCGTCCGCTTCTTCCAAAGTTGTGCAAAACACGCCAGGACGGGAGCGAATAATGTTGAGATAGTACTGAAAAGCATCTTCATCTTGAGGATTGCGTCTCACATAATCCCGCAATTCCTTTTGGGTCATTGCTTGGTAGTTTGTATCGCTCATTCGGTTTGCTGTTGAAGATGTGCCAAAAATTCATCTACTGTACCTGTCCTTCCTTCATTCCGTAGACGTATAGCAAGAGCGTGTATTGCGTCTTCATCATCTCTGTGAGCTAAGACATAAGTTCTTAGCTGCTTGATAGTCATTTGTTCAAAATTCGGCTTCGGTTGAGTCATAGTTCACCTTCCCTTCGGGGCTGATTGATATCTCTGTTTCTTCGCCTGCAATGATGATTAAATCACCTGTTCTCCTATCAGTGGTGATTAAGTATATGGGTGTGTACATCTTGGTTAATTGCTGACAAATTCTGTACATCGCTGTTTTTTGTTCTGCCGTTGGCTCCAATTAATTCCCCTCCTAAGACTTGCTTGATGGTCATTGGCGCGATCGCTGAATATTTGTATTGATTATACGTTACAAGTATTGTAATAAGCTATATATCCCTAAAAAACATTTAACCCGCCTGATGAGGGGCGGGTTTTTGTTTATTGAGTAAATTTAATAACTGAGCGTGAGTTTGCCTGAGAGATTCGTTTTCCTCTCTCAGGCGACGGATTCCCCCAATAGTTGTGCGTTCTCAATGCCTACTTTCTTCTCAACTTCTTCTAGACGCTTAACAAACTCTGTTAGATTCTGCGAGTTCGGGATGGACTCTTCCTTGCTCAAGTAATCTTCAATAAATTGTTTAAGAGCGCCTGTAACTGTTTTTCCCTCTTCTCCCAGTTTTTTGCTAAAAGCATCCTTGGTTTTGGGGTCTATCTCAATCGAGATAAAAGTCCTTTGTCTTTTGGTCGTCATAATAAATTTTTCAATACTGCATACCTTTAATTTATTCTCGCCGAACCTGTATTGCAAGGTATTGAGTGTATTGTACCTTATGGTGCTTGACATTGTATCGTAAAATCAATACAGTAGATACAGAAAGCAAAAGACGACCGCCCTCCCTGGAAAGATAAGCGATCGCCTTTTATCAAATCACCCACCATAAAGATGGAGTATTTCAATGATGACACAAGCAACAATTAATCCTATTGCGTTCATCAAAATCTTAAATGAAGATGATGTGACCTTCACCGACATTGACGGGTTTTACAACTTTGAAGCTGTTGTTAACGGCGTTGTGATTGCCGAACTTTCTCACGATAGTTTCAATTTGGAAAACCCTTGGTATGTATCTGTTTCGGGAGTTGAGATTTACCGCTCTGCGCTTTATTGTGAGGCGACTGATTGGGTGAAATCGCAGTATGTTGCAGGTACATTAGTCAAGCACCAGCCGACAGACACAGTAGCGTTGACTGGCGCAAGAATTGAACGGGCTTTAACCATTGAAGTTCTAGAGCAGCATGGTGATGAGTTCGTTGTGCATAACTGCGAAAATAACCACTACTATGTTGTTCGCCCAAATAACTTAGAACCCAACGAGCGATGCGAATGTGCTGATTGTCACTACCGCTCAGTTAAATGCAAACACCAAATAGCAGTAGAAAATTTCTTGGGGCAACGGCTTGAAGTTGCAATCCCAAAAATTGTACTAAGTCTTGACGACTTACTCGATATTCCTTTTGACAAACTTACCGATGAGGAATGGGAGCGGTTAAAGAATTATCCAGCCCCGACTAAAAGCATGGAATTGGTAGCAGCGTAAGTCAATGGGTGGGCGTAATGCCCATCCTGAAAAATTTTTCATGAACGAGGTGAAATCACATGAGCGATATACCACAAGTTACAGGCAGTTTAGCTATTCGTAATATTGATGACCTAAGCCGTCTTTCAGCCATGCTTGCCAAGTCTGGGTTTTTCGCTGATGCCAAAGAAGCGGCTCAGTGTGGGGTAAAAGTTTTGGCAGGGCTGGAATTAGGATTTGGCCCTCTTGCGTCAATGGTCGGAGTTCATATCATCAACGGCAAACCGTCTATTGGGGCCAATTTAATGGCGGCGGCGGTAAAGCGTAGCGGCAAATACAACTACCGCATCACCCGCCACGATAACGACGGCTGCACCATTGTGTTTTATGAAAATGGCGAGGTGATAGGCGAAAGCACTTTTACTAGAGATGATGCCCAAGCTGCTGGTGCGTTGGATGGCAAGAACGGCCACACCTGGAAGAAGTTTCCCCGCAACATGATGTTTAACCGTGCAATGTCTAATGGGGTGCGCTGGTACTGTCCAGATATTTTTGCTGGCAGTGTGGCTTACACACCAGAGGAGTTGGATTGTCAAGTCGATGAAGAAGGCAACACAGTTGATATTTCAATTGCTGACCAACAACCACCATTGACTGTAGTGCCAGATGTCCACCCCCAAGACTTACGGGTTAAACAAATTCGCACACTGCTTGATTACCCACTGGATTTAGTCAAAGAGTGGCTACATTTCCAGGATGCTAAGACTCCAAGCCAGCTTGGCCAAAGTTTGGTTGATGAACTTGTCAAAACCATGTGTTTGGCTTGGGCTGCTGACAAAATCGACCATCCACTTCATGCTGAGAATTCTTACAAGAAACACGTAACTGGTGTACTAAGCCCAGAATTTGAGGAATTAGAGGCAATTAGGCAGTGGATGCAACACGTCCAACAAACTAGTCCGGCGCAGATTAAGGCATAAGTTCCAACAAGTTTTACACCAATTATCAAAATCTATGAATCTGAAAAATTTTTCAGCAAGTTTGTTAACTGCTCTATTTCTAATGCACTCTTTTACCCCTCCCGTACAAGCTACCAACGACGAATGCAGCCAAAATACCATCTGTCACCGGGGTGACGGTAGGAGATAAGCATGAATCAATTAACCGACGCTCTGAGCATAGCAGTCACCGAACATAGGTATGACTTCGTGTGCAACATCACGGCTGAAATTGTCGCCACCCTTGAAAAGCAGGGTTTGACCTTTGATGAGTTGCTAGATGGTTTGGCAAATTACGCATTTCTCCACTCTAAAAGCACAGACGCAGCTTGCTTCCTTGTTCGAGCCTGCTTATCTGCAAGAAAAGCGCAGATGTGACGGGTGAACATGAATAGTCCAGTTAGCTTGCGCCGACACAAGCGGCATTCTCCCAGACAGATGCAATATCGTAAATCCCTGCTGATTGAAAAGTACGGCATGAAGTGCTTTTGGTGTGAAGTCGCACTTACAACATATTCGCTAACCATTGACCATTTCATTCCACTTTCTAAAGGTGGCAATAACAAACTCAAAAATCTCAGAACAGCTTGCAAAGGCTGTAATAACAAACGAGGTAACGCTATGCCAGAAGACACGCCAGAAATTATTGCCCAAAAATCATGCATTCGCTTTCCTAGCCACTGGAAAACGCCTAAATATCATTTGGGACAACTAATGCAACAAGGGGAGATTGTTGCTATGGAATACCACCCGCCAGAGACGAAAAGAGCAAGCCTATATGGTGAATATTGGACTTACTTTGTGCTTTGTGGTTCACAAGATGATGATATAGAAAGCTTCCGTGAAGAAAATCTCCGACCACTTACCCATGAGGAGTTACAAGAGGAAATTGAAAGCAAAAAGGCTTTTATCAAAACTATAGAGACTAACATAGCAGCCTTGGGAGAACAATTGAAGGAGGTTGAACAAGTATAATTAAAGGCTGAAGTATGATGATTGTTGACACTCTCCTGGCTACAAAAATTTCGCTATCGCTCATTTTTGTAAAAAGCCAGGAGATTCTTGGTTCCACGAGTCCACTTAACTTAGAATCCTTGCGTATCTAAGCCAGAGGTGGTTCTCTCCCCAAGCGTTAACTTTTGGTCTGCCCGACCATAGTTGCACATAGTGCAATATTTGTTTGAAGTTTAATACTGTGCGTCTAGTACCTGTGAATCTTTTACCTACTTCCAGGTGATACTAGAACTACGAAGTAGAACCCTCTAGATTCAGTTGTCAAGGTGCAGCGTCTACTTGTTAGGTAGCAAATGGGTTTTTTAAGTGGTTGATTACCCTTCCACAAACCCTATTTTACCAAAAGTCGCCCTAGAAGGGCGAAGTTTTAAACCCAATTTTTTGATAAAGCCACCCAACTGGGTGGTTTTTTGCTTTGAGGGAACTTAAGCCATGATGTAAGTAAAAAGTCAGGTCATGGGAAGTTTAGGTTCTGCTTCAATTAAACTTAGCCTGGATCGTTCCCAATTCGACAGTGACTTAAAGAAGTTGCAATCAACCGATGCGGGGTCTATTGCTGTTCGCGCCAAACTAGATGCCAAGGATTTTGAGCAGCAACTCAAGGGACTGCGATCGCAACTACAGCAACTACAACCAATATTTATTCCCGTTGAGATAGACTCTTCAAAATTCAACGAACAAATCAAGAAACTCTCGGCTAATATCGACC
This sequence comes from Nostoc sp., assembly GCF_035638895.1. Lineage (GTDB taxonomy): Bacteria > Cyanobacteriota > Cyanobacteriia > Cyanobacteriales > Nostocaceae > Nostoc. The sequence continues at coordinate 6,001 of NZ_DASQZC010000313.1, forward strand.
CCATCAAAATCGATTTAGCTCCCAATGTCAAA
>NZ_DASQZC010000314.1:0-18769 GCF_035638895.1 Nostoc sp.
TTAGAAGAGGAATTATAAGGGCGCACAAATTGTACATTTTTATTGTGGTCTATTCAACTGCAAATTGATCTAAATTATCAATCGTTGAAATGTTTATAGGAATCGTATTTGATTTTTGAAATTATCTACGTGGGCGGGGAGAGTAGGGAGTAGGGAATAAGAAATTAGGCTTTTCGATCTGTACGGAGCTTTTTCAGAAATCAAATATTAGTCCTATATAGAGGAAAAATTCAATTGTATCTGTCAATTCCCAAACGGACAAAACAATTCAAAGGCTGTATTCCTTATTAAACAAGCATAAAAAATAAAAGACTGAGCCGCCTAAATTCATTGGTATTCTTGATTCTGAACTTTGAATACTCCCAAAAGGCAGTTGACTTTAGTATTTTCAATTCATAAAAGAGGTTTTGCTAATGACCAATTCAGATTTAGAGAGAGTTACTGTTCGCCCAACGGATGAGTATAACCAAAAGTTGGTGTCTTACGTTCATCCGCCAAATTGGGTTAATCCTCAACCGGCAGATGTTTACGATTTGGTAGTAATTGGGGCTGGTACGGCGGGATTAGTAGTGGCTGCGGGTGCGGCGGGTCTAGATTTGGGTTTAAAAGTGGCGATAATTGAAAAGCATCTCATGGGTGGAGATTGCTTAAATGTTGGTTGTGTACCATCTAAAACTATTATTCGGTCTGCTCGCGTTGTTGGCGAAATTTGGAATGCTCAAAACTTGGGTGTTAATATTCCCCGACATAATATTGATGTTGATTTTCCTAAAGTCATGGCAAGAATGCGGCGGATAAGGGCTGGTATTAGCCCTAATGACTCGGCGGAACGGTTTCAAAAGTTGGGTGTCGATGTCTTTTTGGGTAGCGGTCGATTTGCAACTAAAAATACCGTGGAAGTTGGCGACAAAACCCTCCGGTTTAAAAAAGCTGTAATTGCTACTGGCGCAAGAGCTGCACAATTGGCGATTCCGGGAATTGAAAAGGCGGGTTATCTAACTAATGAGACGGTTTTTTCCCTAATTCAACGACCGGAACGTTTAGCGGTGATTGGTGGGGGCCCCATTGGTTGCGAATTAGCACAAGCTTTCCGGCGCTTAGGTTCTGAGGTGGTACTTTTCCATAGCGGTTCTCATCTTCTAAATAAAGAAGATGCTGAGGCTGCTGAAATTCTGCAAAAGGTTTTGATTAGCGAAGGAATTCGCGTGGTTCTGAATTCTAAGTTGGAAGAAGTAGTAACTGTTACCGAGGGGAAACGACTTTACTTTTCCTCTAATGGTCATCGAGATTCGGTGACAGTAGATGAAATTTTAGTCGGTGCGGGGCGATCGCCAAATGTTGAAGGTCTGAATTTAGAAGTAGTGGGTGTAGAATACGATAAGCGCCAAGGTGTGAAGGTAAATGATTATCTCCAGACGACGAATCCCAAAATTTATGCAGCTGGCGATATCTGCATGAACTGGAAGTTTACCCATGCTGCTGATGCTGCGGCGCGAATTGTGATTAAAAATACTCTGTTTTCTCCCTTTGGCATAGGACGCTCGAAACTCAGTAGTCTGGTGATGCCGTGGGTAACTTATACTGATCCAGAAATTGCCCATGTAGGATTATACGAACACGAGGCGCAGAAATTGGGTATTGAGGTGACGACAATTAACATACCTTTTAGTAGTGTAGACCGAGCGATCGCAGATGGTGAAGAATCAGGATTTCTCAAAATCCACCATAAAAAGGGGTCTGATGAAATTATCGGTGCAACTATTGTCGCCAGTCATGCGGGTGAGATGATTTCAGAAGTAACTACGGCAATGGTAAATAAAATCGGTTTGAGTAAGTTAAGCAGTGTAATTCATCCTTACCCCACTCAAGCCGAAGCGATTAAAAAAGCTGCTGATGCTTATCGTCGAACCCTACTGACATCAAATACTAAAAAATTGTTGGGATTTTTAACAAAGTTATCTTGACCAAAATGAGTGAACAGTTGTCTGACTGTTCACTGATAACTGTTAAGTACATAACTAGCCCATTGGCTCGAACGGAGCTTTGTGAAGGCATGACCTACACCACTAAGCTGTTACGTATATAACTTGCATTATCAGGGCGGGCAGGATGCCCACCCCACAATCATCTTGAAAAAATATTAGTGCAAATTAAAGGCGCAACAGCTTACTAGCCCTGGCTGTGTTGCTCACTAACTAAAATCCCATTTTTGCAATAAAATTTCTAGTATGCGTAACTTTATCCCAGACAATGCCAGAAACACGGATTATTTTCTTTCAGGATGATAGAGGAGAAGTTCCAGTCTTAAAGTGGCTAAACAAATTACTCAAACAAGATCGTAAGGGATATGCGAACTGCATCGCCAGAATTGAGCAATTAGCTCAGTATGGTTTTGAATTAAGACGACCCGCCGCAGATTTTGTGCGTGATGGTATTTATGAACTAAGAGCCAAGCACGTCAAAGTACAGTATAGAATTCTATATTTTTTTCATGGTCAAAACGTAGTGATTTTAGCTCATGCCATCATTAAAGAGGATAACCAAGTTCCAGAGCGAGAAATTGATTTAGCATTAACATACAAAAATTTATTCATACTCAATTCAGAAGTTCATACTTATATGCAACCAGAGGACGAAACAGATGAAGAAAACTGATGATGCACTAAAAATCATTAAAAGAATGATGAAAGAAGATCCAGAATTGCAAGAGATGGTTAGAGAATCATCAATAAATGCTCAAATATCTCAAATCATTTACGATGCACGCAAACAAGAGGGACTAACCCAGCAACAACTAGCCGCAAAAGTCAGTACTACCCAGTCGGTTATTGCTCGATTGGAAGATGCTGACTATCAGGGACATTCTTTGTCTATGTTGGCTCGGATTGCAGCAGCTTTAAATCAAAAAGTAGAAATAAAAATGTCACCTAAAGAAGTTGCTTAAAACCTACACGCAGACGCTGAAAGTAACTTCAAAATTCAAAATCCAAGACATTTTCAGACGGGGATTTAAACCCCGACTGAAACTGACGCTACGTCCATAGGTAGGAAACTTAATCCATTTTACTTACAATCAAAACCATAACTTACGCATTGACAAGTAAGACTCTAAACAGGTATGAAGCGATCAATCTCACCCCCGGTCAAGTTTGCGTAGTACAAATTACCATCCTTTCCAGTAGTGATTTGTACAGGAACTCCCAAATTTGGTCTGTCTGCTTGAGAAGCAAACCGCTTAACTGAGACAAGTTTGCCCTGACTATCGAATTTCACAGCATCAATAGTTCCTTGACTGGAATCAGCAATGAATAACGCACCTTGATAGACTGAGGGAAAAGTACTGCCTGTGTAAAAGTCACCCATAGTAATGGAATTAGAACTAAAATGCTTATAAGTGTAAGCTGGTGCTGTAACAGGTTTGCCACTACTATAGAAGGCTTCTGCTGCATCTAAGCTAGCATAGTTTGGTTGTTTCAGATTGACGATACTGCCATTTGTATCAAGGCCACCTTCATAGAATGGCCAGCCAAAGTTAGCTCCTGGTTTTCCGATATTGACCTCTTCGTAAGAATTGAAGCCAACATCACCAATTACAGGAGTATTGGTATTTTTATCAATTGTGAAACGGAAAGGGTTACGCAAACCTAAGTTATAAACTTTGGAACTATTGCTATTAGGATCACCGTTGTAGAAAGGATTACTTGATAAACCTTCACCAGTAATCGCATCAATCCGCAGGATCTTACCGGAGAGATTATTGACATCCTGAACACGAATTGATCGCGGATCTATCCCATTGTAAGAAGTGCCATCTCCTAAGCTCACAAACAGAGAACCATCAGTGCCAAAACGCACAGAACCAACTGAGTGAGATTCACTATCGTTAGCTATAAAATTTTGGACATTTTGGACTTTACCCTGATTATTGAGATAATCCTGTAAGCTGGTAAACGGCTTACCAGTATCTTTGTTGAGGATTCCTGATGGTGCGTAGCCAAGTGAGACATTTGTGCTATTTCCATCTGGGTTGCTAATATTTTCCCAAGTACCATTAGTACCTAGCAGCACAACTTCACTGCCAGCAATAGCAGTAGTGTAATTAGTGTTGGGGTCAGCTTCTACCCTAATTAGCCGTGCAGTCCGATTCCCATTTTGATCGGGATTGTCTAATGTGCTATTGGGATTGTTTTTAGAGTTGTTTGGATTGGTTTCTGGTGGGTCGTAGGTATACAACAGGTAAACGTAGTTTTTGGGGTTTGTATCTTTACCAAAATCTGGATGTACGGCAATACCTAAAAGACCGCGATCGCGCGTATCATTAACCTGTCCAGAGATATTGATAAATGGTGTTGATAATAAAGTGCCGTTATTCAAGACTCGGACTACCCCATTTTTCTGGGCAATGAACATGCTTTTACCATCAGATGTCCAGTCAAAAGCTGTAGGTTGATTCAAACCAGAAGCTACCGTCTCTAAAGCAAAGTTACCAGCGTCATCATCAATAATAGTGATGGTTGTCTGTTGAGTATTTAGCTGCACTCCAACCGCGTTACTGAAGTTCAAAGTAAAGGTTTCATTTACCTCTCCAACGGTGTCATTCTTAAGGACTATAGAAATGGTCTTGCTGACTTCTCCTGCTGCAAAGGCCAAGGTTCCAGATACAGCCTGGTAGTCAGATCCAGCTTTAGCAGTCCCATCCAAGGTTATGTAGTCCAGGCTAGCAGCCCCCGAACTGTTACCCCTTGTAACTGTCACCGTAGCAGTACCGTCATCCTCATTAACTACTGGCTGAGTGAAATCGAGGCTAGAGCGATCGTTATCTTGAATCGTAATTCCCAGAGTTCTTTGAAGCCCTAATGTTGCTCCCTGTGTCTGATCGATGACAAAACTAAAGGTTTCATCTGTCTCTGCTAAGGAATCGTCATTGATTGGAATGGATATCTCTCTGCTGCTTTGTCCTGGTGCAAAAATAAGTGTTCCAGCGCTTTCGGTACCTTCGCTTCCGTAGTCAACTCCTGCTGTGGCAGTACCAGCTAAGGTTGCATACTTGACTGAAGATGTGCTGCTTAAATCACCAGTTCTCAACAAGGTTATGCTCACACTACCAGCACCTTCGTTGAGAGTCGTGGAAGATGATCCTAATGTGATCGTGGTCTGAATATTTGGTGAATATAGTTGTGACTGAGGAATAATTTCTTTGGTCTGAGAAGAACTTGACCAAGACAGTTGAGAAACTGCATCGTATTTATTTTCGTAGTACTCAAGTTTAATATCGTACTTCTGCCCAGCAACCAGTGCGATCGCGCCACTGTGTTGTGTAGCAGGTTGATCGACAAACTTATTGATGATTTGCTGACCATTAACCCACAGTTGCACACCATCATCACTAGTGGTATAGAAGTTGTAAGTCTCGCTGTACTTCGCTTCTACCTGACCCGTCCAACGCACTGAGAAGGTATCTGCACCAATGGATGGATCTGAAGATCCCTCACCCCAGTTAAAGTTGACTGTCGGATCTGTGCGAGTTTGCTTCAAGTTGGTGAAGTCGATGTTGTCGTAGTACTCTGCTTTGAGTCCATTCCCTTGAGATAACACCCGATCAATGCTTTGTAAAGATGATTGAGGAGTTATTGGACTTAGAGATGTTGACAACAGTTGATTTTGTGAATCAGTCATTGAGATATATGCCTCACAATAGTACTAAAAGTAATTCCATAATCCAGGGTCAATAATCAGTTTGATATTGAATATTTTCAACAAATATGTAGCTTTTTCAGGCGTTAATGTTTTAACAGAAAAGCAAGAATTAACTGATTATTATGTTTTTTAATGTCGATACTATTCCATTCAATTACTGAGACAGTTTTTATGTGTCTACTATTGTGTTAATTTGCTTATCTATACTGTTTATTTGTATTAACCTTAAAATAAAGCAGTATGAAGTCATATATATTGCTTTATCTTCCTTAAAAGCAAATATATATAAAAATGTGTATGAAAAAAAATACCAAAGATTACTTTAAGGGTGTATTCGCTCTTGTAACTCTTTGTTTTATTTCAACAATTTTCTAACTTTTGATGGTTCTAAATATAAGTTTGGTGAATTTAATCAAAAATTATAAATCACCTCTCTTGAGAGCTTCTAATCTCACTGATATGCAGGTGCATGAAGTTAAAGTGAAGCAACCCCAATTGGGCAGATACACATCTAATTAGCTAACGTAATATCCTTACATATTATTACTTAAGTATTTTTATGGGATCAATTAACTTATCATTTGACAATAGTTTAGGGGTTATGTCTATCTTCTTTATGGAACCTTCTTTAAAGATTCATATTGATTTATATTTTTTAAAGCAATATAAAAGTTTTGATGATCTTTGAATAAAAATTACTGATCTACGGATGAAGTTTTTATTTTGTATTTACATAGTATTAATTACATGAAATTTGGATAAAGAAGGCTTTTAATATTTAAAGATTTGAAAAAGTATTACTTACCTATACTTCATCTTGAGTGTTAATTGATATCTTTATTACAAGATCCAGCAGAGAATAAGCTAATTAGCATTCAAGTTGCATAATTAGGGCAGGCAAGATGCCCATCCACAAGATATTGATAAAATTTTGATATGCAAATTAGATGTGTTTTAGCTTAGTATTAAAGGCCTAGCAGAGAATAGTATTAATAGCGAATGAAGCAAAAAGTTTTGCAAAAGCCTCAGCAGTCATGTATTTAAGTTAGAGAACGCAATCTGCTGGAATTAAGAGGATGTTTGAAAAGTCCTCTTCTCAGTATCAAAAGTTTTAGATTCCTTTAAGAGATTATCGTACTTTTGAGTAAACCTTTTGTCCGTGGACTATCCAGGGAATAGTTACGCGACAACTTCTCTACATTCGCGCAGCGTGTCGCAGACAGACGCTTTGCGTAGCATGATTCCCTACCGGGTGCGTTGAACGTAAGGAATTATCAGCGTCTGAAACCCTGATTATTTACTTATTTACAAAAGTTTTCAATTTAGTTAAAGTCAGAAAATTACAAGTTTAACCCTGCACATTCCCACTTTCCCCTAGACTAAGGGCAGCAACCTTGTTCAAACTGGCTGAGGAAAGTGGACTTTGACTGAGACTAACAATTTTAACTCTACCATCCAGAATGTCTCACGCAGGGAATTGCGAGATTTAGTGCGGACTCAGCTGCAAATGCTCCTAGAAACAGGAGACTTGCAGGCAGCAAAAGCTATTCTCGTACCTGTGCAGCCTGCGGATATTGCCGAGGCGATTGAGGGTTTACCAGAAGCGATGCACGCTTTGGCTTTTCGCTTGCTTTCTAAGCAAGAAGCGATTGAGGTTTATGAATATCTCGACTACAGTGTTCAAGAACGATTAATTGAAGAACTTAAAAGTCAGGAAGTCCGCGATATTGTCGATCAAATGTCGCCGGATGACCGAGCTAGGTTATTTGATGAATTACCGGCAAAAGTTGTTAATCGTCTCCTAGAACAACTGAGTCCAGCAGAACGCCAAGCTACAGCCCAACTATTGGGTTATGAAGCTGATACTGCTGGGCGAATCATGACGCTAGAGTTAATCTCGCTGAAAGAAAACTTTACAGTATCTCAAGCTCTAGAGCGAATTCGCAACTTAGCTAATGCTAGTGAGATGATTTATTATCTTTATGTCATGGATGCTGAAAGGCGCTTAACGGGGATTGTATCGTTGCGAGAGTTGGTGACTTCTCAGCCTGAGCAAATTATTGGCGAAATTATGACCCGTGATGTGGTGTTTGTCCACACTGATACAGACCAAGAAGAAGTTGCCAGATTAATCCAAAGATATGACTTTCTGGCTGTGCCTGTGGTAGATCGAGAACACCGTCTAGTAGGTATTGTCACCGTCGATGATGTAATTGATATTTTGCAGCGCGAAACCACCGAAGATATCTACGCTTTGGGTGGTGGTGTGCAGTCGGGGGGCGACAACTATTTTCAGATGAATTTACTGGAAATTGCTCGGAAGCGGGTTGTATGGTTGTTGGTTTTACTTGTAACCAATACCATTACAGGAACGATTATTAAGTCGCAAGAAGACCTTTTAGCAAAAGTGGTGACACTAACAGCATTTATCCCTTTGTTGACTGGTACTGGTGGTAACGTGGGTGCCCAGTCTTCCACAGTGGTGATTCGCGGGATGAATACCGATGAGATCCGATCGCTTGGTGCATTGCAGGTAATTGGTCGGGAGGCGATCGCAGGGGCATTATTAGGAGGAATGTTAGGTACGATCGCTACTGTCTGGGCTTATTTTCTGCAAGGACAATTAGAAGTAGCGATCGCTGTCGGCACTAGTCTGGTAGCTATTTCGATTTTAGCTTCTATCTCCGGTTCAGCATTGCCATTTCTGTTTCGCTACCTCCGTTTAGATCCGGCATTAATGTCAGCACCATTTATCACCACAGCAGTTGATGTCGTGGGCGTTTTGATTTACTTCAATTTGGCGCGAGTAATTTTAAAGTTATGAAAAGAGTCATTAGTCATTGGTGAAGAATAAAGCGCAAATGACTAACTTTTACAATTCTGATTCGCTATCTGGAGCAACAATTTCGCCAGTACCCAATTGTAGTATCATGTCCTGGTCAGTAATCAATCCGCTAAGTTCTTTTACTTGTAAATTCATTTCTTCACAAGCTTGTCTTAGTTCTTGTGCAAATTTGTTAAGGTCTTGACCATAGCCACATTGATAAGCAGCAGTTTCAATTCCTTGCTTGGCATTTGCTCTAGCACAATCTACTAGTTCCGTGCCATGCAATGGTGTAGGAGATGCCATAGACGTAGTTATTATTTCTTAAATGTTTGCTGCTAGATAGATTATCAATATTTAAACCTTAATTCATCCCTCCAATGGAGGAAAATAAGGATGGAGTTAGGAGTGATTATTTTTTTATCATTAGTCATTTGTCATCTGTCATTTATCTAAAGCGAATAATTAATGACCAATGACTAATGACTAATGACTAACCATTTTCACTTAACCATTGACAACATCTCCACCATTGACATGTAACACTTGTCCAGAGACATAAGAACCATCATCAGAGGCTAAATATACGTAGCTAGGAGCAACTTCTTCTGGTTGTCCGGCTCGTTGCATTGGTACTTGTTTACCAAAATTTTCAACTTTCTCTTCGGGAAAAGTTGAGGGAATTAAAGGTGTCCAAATTGGCCCTGGCGCGACAGCATTAACGCGAATTCCTTTTGATACCAAATTTTTTGATAACGAGCGAGTAAAGGCAACGATCGCACCTTTTGTAGAGGAATAATCTAGTAACTGTGGGCTACCTTTATAAGCTGTTACCGATGTGGTATTGATGATAGAACTGCCTGCTTGTAAATGCTTGAGTGCAGCTTTAGTCATGAAAAACATCGAGAATATATTAGTGCGGAAAGTCCGCTCTAGTTGTTCTTCGGTGATTTCTTCGATACTTTCTTTTGGATGTTGTTCGGCGGCGTTGTTGATGAGAATATCGAGTTTGCCAAACTCACCAACTGTTTGTTGGATAGCTTGCTGACAAAAGGTTTCATTGCCAATATCACCTGCAATGGTTACTGCACGACGCCCTTGTTTTTCTACCAATTGTTTTGTTTCTTTGGCATCGTCGTGTTCATTGAGGTAAAGAATCGCCACATCTGCACCTTCTTTAGCAAATGCGATCGCTACAGCACGACCAATACCACTATCTGCACCCGTAATCAATGCTACTTTATCTTGTAACTTGCCACTACCCCGATATTGGGCATCATCTGATTTGGGTTTTGGTGTCATTTCTGATTCAACACCTGGTGCTTCTTGCTGCTGTGGCGGTTGTAATGGTTGCTCTTTTTTCTCTTTTGATTTAGCCATAGGTTTTGTCTCGGTAATTAAATATTGAATGTTGGAAAAAGCCGTTTCCAGTCATCTAGTGCCCATTTCAAAAGTAAACCTTGGATCGAAACTTCAACCCAAGGTTTATTTTTTGCTTTGGCTCCCACTAGCCATTTGCAACTTTAGGCGTTTATACCTTCGATGCTTACCAAAGGTACTTATGACTGGCAATTGTACGCGGCTGACGTTATTACTCCTCACACCTGACACACGCTCTTTACCTGACCACGAAAAATAAGTAGACAGCTCTCATGCAATAAAGGATTTCTCGTTCTCATCTGCTTTAAAATTAGCTATTATGTTGCTGTACTTTATCGCTCCATAGAGGTAAAACAAGCTGAAATCTGCTCAACCTTAAGACGTAAAATAAATTAAATAAATCAGAGTTACTAAATTAGTCTATAATCGTTTGCTTTGCCTCAATATTGAGGCATTTTCGCTAAATGAAAATCAAGATTTATACTTTCTCACTTCGTGGTTGCAAAAATACTTACTTCCATACCATTGATTTTTGTTAATATTAATATTTATTTAGACTGATAACCGCTATAGTTGTCTTCTTGCAGACTAAATTCCTTGCACAAGTATCTAATGACAAGTTTGCATAATAGCCCAAAAGCCTGCATGGTGCGCTACATTGAGATTATTAGAGGGTAGGGGTTATGGCAATACTAAATATTTCTGAGTCAGAGCAGGTTGAAAAGTTTCATCACTTACAATTAACCCTAAGCGATCGCTGGAAAACAAGCGAGTCATTTGACAATAATGAAGCGGATATTTTAATTATTCCCTCCCTGAGTCTCGACCAGCGTGAACTCCAAAAGATCGAAGGCTGCGAACATTATGAAGAAAGATTACTATTTTCCTTAATTAGGTTACAAAATCCCCGAACTCGGCTCGTTTATGTAACATCAGTACCGTTGCATCCTAGTATCATTGATTATTATCTGCAACTGTTGCCAGGAATTCCCTTTTCTCATGCTCGCAACCGTTTGCTGCTACTTTCTACTTATGATTCTTCGCTTAAACCCCTGAGTCAAAAGATTTTAGAACGCCCCCGCCTGCTAAAGCGGATTCATCAAGCTTTGAGGCTAGATAAATCATTTATGATCTGCTACAACTCTTCGCACTGGGAAGGCGAATTGTCTGTAAAATTGGGTGTACCACTCTATGCTGCCGCACCAGATTTACAGATTTGGGGGACAAAAAGTGGCAGTCGGAAAATCTTCAAGGAAAGTGGAGTACCGCATCCAGATGGCAGCGAAAAAATTTGGAACCATACAGATTTAGCAGAAGCTACCAGTGATTTGTGGGAACGGCAACCGACATTAAAACGGGTAGTGGTAAAACTCAACGAAGGCATTTCGGGAGAGGGAAATGCATTGCTGGATCTTAGACCAATTGAGGATATAGCACCGGGTAAAGGGACTCATGTCGAAAGGGTAGCAGCAATTAGCGATCGCTTCTCAACAATGCGCTTTCAAGCAAAAAAAGAGACTTGGGATAATTTTTCGGGAAGAATCCCTGAGTTGGGGGCAATTACCGAAGCATTTGTGGAAGGGGAAATTAAGCGATCGCCCAGCGTCCAAGGACGGATCACACCCCAGGGCGAAGTGGAAATCCTTTCAACCCACGACCAAATTCTCGGAGGCCCAGATGGTCAAATTTATCTTGGTTGTAGCTTTCCGGCTGATGAAAGATACCGATTGCAATTACAGCAATTGGGGTTACAAGTTGGCAGAAAGTTAGCAGAAAAAGGCACTTTAGAGCGGTTTGGTGTAGATTTTATCGCCGTTGACAAAGGTAATGGAGAGTGGGATATTCAGGCGATTGAAATTAACCTGCGTAAAGGCGGTACAACTCATCCATTCATGACCTTAAAATTATTAACGAACGGTCGCTATGACCTTTCCACAGGATTATTTTATAGTCAGCAAGGTCGTCCAAAATATTACATTGCCACTGATAATCTGCAAAAAGAGCGCTATCAAGGATTATTACCTAATGATTTGATGGATATTATCGCTCATCACAGACTGCACTTTGACAGTGGTACAGAAACGGGTACAGTGTTTCATCTGATGGGTTGCCTTTCGCAGTTTGGCAAGTTGGGATTAACCAGCATCGGTGATTCCCCGCAACAAGCACAAGATATTTATAACAAAGTCGTGAAAGTTTTGGATGAAGAAACCCGCAGCGAAAATCGTGAATTATCGGCGATTTCAGATTATTCTTTTCCCGTGGCTTGGGATGAATATAGCTGAACTAAGCTGTTATGTATACAACTTGCACAATCAGGGCGGGCAAGATGCCCACCCCACAAGCATTTTGAAAAAATATTAGTGCAAATTAAAGGCGCAACAGCTTACCCCACCTAAGTGTCGATACGCCACTAAACATCTGGTCAAATTAATTATGGGTTGCCGTAAATCCTTGGTAGGTACAATTCATGAATTGTGCCTACGTCATTTTTACTCTTATGTCTAATAGACAGATTGTATAATTTGACAATTGACTAAGCAACCTGTAATGGTCGTGTAGGAAGCATCCTGGGTTCTGGTAGTGGCTTCCCCTCTTCTTGAAGCATCTCAACAAACGCCTCAATTACTTCTTGCCCATTTTTGGCGGCTTCTTCGTAGGTTTTGCCATGTGTATGAAACTACTGCCAGGGGAACTCAGGCAAATATACTAGGAAAAGTTGATCGTCCTCTGACCATTGAATCACCATACTGTAGTGATAGCTCATCTATTATTCACCTTCGTCGTTTTCAAAGTCTTCCAAGCTGTAACCCATCGGAGATATCGCTTTTGATGTTTCTCTTGATGTGGCACTCACCAGGTGCGGTATTTAAGTTAGCACAACTTGAAGCGTTTCTTGCCAATCTAACTGCAACTTTGAGTGAGCATTGCCGCTATTAATGGCAATTTCTACCCAGCCGTGACTACCTACTAAAGCTAGTATCTCTCCCACCTTGACATCACTGTAAGTTTCACAGCCTGGTATACTCAACCCCGCAGCTTGCACAGACCAAGTTTTGCCTTGTACGTAACTTCCTAAAATGTTGCTCACTAAGTTGCCAAAGTGGTCAATATATTGAATGCAACCCACTACACCACTGGTTGTTTGCTGGCACTCGCCTATATCCAGTTTTACTAAACTTGCTGGATCGATTTCTTGTCCTAGCTTTTTAAGAGAGACACCACTAGCAAGATTAGCTCCCACTGGTGCAAAGATATCTCTACCGTGAAAAGTATTGCTTGGTTGAGGAGTTCGCCAATAGTTAAGATTTGTAAGTTCGACGGCTGCGCTCGCTGGACTTTGACTGAGTACCCCGCTAAAGATACCATTATCTGGGCCTACCAGAAACCCTTGAGCAAATTCTACTGCGATCGCGCGTCGCTTGCTTCCCACACCCGGATCTACTACTGCTATATGCACTGTCCCAACTGGGAAATAGGCATAAGCATTCATCAGGGAAAATCTGGCTGCGGCTATGTCTTGCGGCGGAATTTGGTGCGTTAAATCTACTACCGTAAGTCTGGAGTTGATTTGGGCTATAACACCCTTCATTATGCCTACATAAACATCGCGATCGCCAAAATCGCTTAGTAAAGTTAGGAGTGGTTGTTGACTTGTCTGCTTCTTAGGCATATTTTTGCTAAAATATATATTAAGTTAGAATATTCTGTAGCAACAGCTACAAAATATGTGTTATGTTAAGAATGCAAGACATAAAGCAAAAAATTAAAGAAGGTAATCACTATGAATCAAAATAGACTACAAAGTGGCAGGAAAGCACAAGAAGCCCACAGAGAGAATATTCAAAAAAGCCTAGAGCATCGCTTGCAAGTAGCTAGAGCAAAGGGCGACGAACAGCTGATTCGTCAACTGGAAGCTGAAATGAGGTATTCCAGCTAAATCAAGTTTTCAATGTTCTTAGTTTGTTGTGTAACCCGCTATGGCGGGTTTTTTTTGTTTTAAGGAAGTTTCCTGGCAATTTCACTCTTACAGCCTTTTCAATTAATTCAATTACCCCACTCCCTACTCCCTATTCCCCATTCCCCACCCTTACACTTCTGGCTCAACACCCAAGGCTCGTAACTGTGCCGCCAAGCGTTCAGCTCGTTGCAGAGCAGTTTCTTTAGCTTCTCGCTCTTGTTCTGCTCGTAAGCATTCTTGTTCGGCTCGTAAGCGTTCAAGTTCTGCTCGTTCTGCACCAGTAGGAATTACATTACCCGTAGCGTCACACCACCTCAGCCAAACATCCCGCTTACCTTCATACGCACCTTCCCACAAACATAAACCTAACTCAACTTCAGTTAGCCATTGCTCACTCATGGGTATATATTGCCGCCCACGCAACTCGTACATCTGTAGAACTTCACCACCAAGTTGTCGAGTTGGATCAAAGATAATGTAATACATTACCCGCATCCTGGCATACTCTAAGATTTTTCGTCCTGTTTCATTGCCTTCTCGATTTGAAACAATTTCAATCACTACCTCTGGCGGTTTACCAAAATCCCAGAAGAAATAAGAGCGATGCCGTCTTTCCCACCAGTTTTCAGCTACTTGTACATCCAGGCTCAAAAATACATCAGGTACAATCGGCGGTTGTTTGTTACTGGGAAACAACCCCACATTGGCAGCCACGAGAAACCCTTGGGCATTACTAGGCCCGTTCCAAGAACTGTAAAGTGTTTCTGTCAGCAGGCGTTGTTGTTTTTCAGATGGCAGATTATCCAAAGGTTCATCGTCCTCTGTCACCAGATGACTAACATCTGGTAACAAATCTTCTGGTAATAAGCCAGTGTCTGTCAAGATGATAGATTCACTCATAAGGAATTCTGGGGGTAGCAGCTTAATTCTATTGTGGCAGCAGCATTAATCCCCTTCATCCTACCAGTAGATTTTCTACACCTACTGTTGTCGTCGTAGTTGCTACCTGGATAATCCTACCGTATTGCGATCGCCACTGTAGTGCATTAGAAATTGTCAAGTAGCCAATTTCTGGCGGTTGCTGCAAAGGCGAAACCCACCGATACCAGCAAAAAGCTCCAAGGCTTCGAGTTTGTTGTCATGCCATTATTGCAATCGCAAAGCATAATGGTAAAACTCTTCATTTTTAACGTAATCTCGCGCTTCATAGAGTTTTTGCGCCGTTATGTTAGAAATTTGAGTAGATAAAATTACTCGAATTGCTCCACTTTCTTTTGCGTATTCTTCCGCAACAGTCATCAATAATTTTGCAATTCCCCTGCGGCGATGTGACTCTTCTACATACAAATCGTTCAATATCCATACTCGTTTCATCGACACTGAAGAAAAGCTAGGATAAAGCTGAGTAAATCCAACTAATTCCCCATTGTCATTAGCTGCAAATACTATCGAATCATTATTATTGAAACGTTCTTTGAGAAACTCCTTGGCAGCTTCAAGATTTGATGCCTGATTGTAAAAAATACGATACCGATCAAATAGTACTGAAACACTTTCAAGATGATTAATATTAGCTAAGAAAACTTCCATTTATTATCCTTACAATTTACATGTAATGCTGCTCTGTTAAGCTAAATGGTAGATGAAACCAAGAAAAATATTTGCTTTATCAATTCAAGTAGTTAATTAGCATTGTCCACCCTACTTGTACTGGAGTTACACTAGGACTTTGGCTAATGGATATAAAGATGGATACAATTACGAATGAATTTAATAAATATTTTTCTAAATGGAAAATTACCTTGCCAGAAGAGAATATAAAAAAGTGTCAAAAAGGTTCAATTTTTCAAGCTGGTTGGAAGATAAATTTTATTTTTGGGATAAAAGATGATGCTGAGTATCTTGAGTATTATGCTATCCATAGAATGACCAATGATCGTCATATCATAATTTATGAAAATGGAGAAAAAGAACATTTAGAGTGTTTAGAGCCTCCCTTAGAATACAGTTCAGCAATTGATGAAAGGCAAAGGGAGCATAATAAACATAACAGAAGAGTTAGAGATGAACTGAGCTATAAAGGCTTACTTTAACTTTCTGTACTCCCCTTGCACTTTCTTAAGACTTTGGTTTATAAGTTGAAGCAACGTGCAATTCTTTCAACTGTTTAGCATCTACACTCGAAGGTGCATCTGTTAACAAACAACGTGCTTGTTGTGTCTTCGGAAAAGCAATGACATCTCGAATAGATTCTTCGCCAGCTAGCAACATCACCAAACGATCTAAACCGTAGGCGATGCCACCATGCGGTGGTGTACCATATTCAAATGCTTCTAAGAGAAAGCCAAATTTACTTTGTGCTTCTTCAGGAGATAAACCGATTGCTTCAAATACTTGCTGTTGAATTTCTCGTTGATAAATCCGCAGACTTCCGCCGCCAACTTCTACGCCGTTGAGTACCAAGTCGTAAGCTTGGGCGCGTGCAGTTTTTAAGTCGCTCAAATCATCAGGATGGGGTGCTGTAAATGGGTGGTGGAGTGCTTCTAGACGCTTTTCGTCAGCATTCCACTCGAACATCGGGAAATCTGTAATCCAGAGCAAGTTGATTTTTTCTGGATCAATTAAGTTAAATTCTTTAGCGATCGCTTGCCGTAATCTATCTAATGTCTTATTAACTGTAGCAGCATCAGCAGCCCCAAACAACAGCAAATGTCCAGCCTTAGCACCTGTACGGCGTAAAATTTCTTGTTTTTGTTCCTCGCTTAAGTTGTCTTTTATCGCCCCAATGGTATCAATTTCGCCATCATCCCTGACGCGGATAAAAGCTAAACCTCTAGCGCCGGCTTCGCTAGCTTCTTTAAATAAGTCGCCGCCTGGTTTAATGCGGACATTAGAAATTACATCGTTACCGTTGGGAATGGGTAGAATTTTGACGATACCACCATTAGTAACAGTGTCCCGAAAGACTTTGAAGCCAGAGTCTTTGACAATATCTGAGACATCAACTAATTCCAAACCATAACGTGTATCTGGTTTATCACTCCCGTAGCGTTCCATCCCCTCAGCGTAAGTGAGGCGGGGGAAAGGGCGCTGTAACTCAATTCCTTTAACGGTTTTGAAGATATGGCAAACTAAGTTTTCATTCAGTTCGATAATTTCTTCTTGGGACATGAAGCTCATTTCCATGTCCAACTGAGTGAATTCTGGTTGTCTGTCGGCGCGTAAGTCTTCGTCACGAAAGCAACGGGCAATCTGATAATATCTATCTAAGCCGGATACCATCAGCAATTGTTTAAATAGCTGGGGTGATTGCGGCAAAGCATACCACTCACTAGGATTGACGCGACTGGGTAGAACATAATCCCGCGCCCCTTCTGGGGTAGAACGGGTAAGTATTGGGGTTTCGACTTCGATAAAACCTTCCAAATCTTCCAGATAACGACGCATGGCTTTGACAATTTGATGACGCAGTTGCAAATTTTGCGCCATGCGTTCGCGTCGCAAATCCAAATAGCGATATTTCAACCGCAAGTCTTCCCGCACTGTCTCGGTGTCAGCTACAGAAACTTGAAAAGGTAACTGTTTGCGAACAGCATTCAGGAGTTCAATTTTATCGGCGTAAATTTCTACCTCGCCTGTTGGGATGCGGGTATTCAACGATTCTTCGGGACGTTGCGTTACCCTACCAGTAATTTCGACAACATATTCATTTCGTAGGGCGTTCGCCTGCTCGTAAGAGTCAGGGGTGCGTTGCGGATCGCTGACGATTTGGACAATTCCAGAGCGATCGCGTAAATCTAAAAATATCACACCACCGTGATCGCGGCGACGGTCTATCCATCCGTAAAAGGTAACAGTTTCTCCAATATGTTCTTTTCGGAGTTCGCCGCAATAGTGAGTTCGCATAAGTCTTAGTTATTGTTTCCGGGCTAGATTGGCAAGCAAATGTCAAAGCTTTCCCATTATCTAGCATCAATAGTAATTGTAGTAGTTTCAGTGAAATAAAAAATCAAAGAACTCACACTTATATATAAGAGAATCCATGACACCAGAAAGGTAAGTTTTACCTATTTTTACAATAGTTCCCGGAATTCATCACGGCTGCTCTGACAGTCACGGAGTATCTGTGCTAACAAACCAGAACCAATTGTTTCACCAGAATGCACTGGAACAAGAGTTCGACGACCATCACTGTGTATCAAAAAATGATGACTACCTCGGATTCTTGCTACCTCAAAACCTGCTTTTTTTAAAGCTGTAATTACTTCCCGTCCAGTCAAACTCGGTAGCCTGCTCATACTTAAACAGAAACCCTCTGCACACCGATAAACTCTAATGCTTCGGCGTTTTCTTGTTCAACCTCTAAACAAAGTTCAATAGCTTCTTTAATCCGTTCTATCAGTTCGTCTAGAGATTTGGCTTGGGTGTGACATCCAGCAAGACTAGGCACAGAGGCAACAAAATAACCCTCAGAGTCGCGTTCTATAATGACGTTAAATTCTCTGGTCATCTGGAGGTTGTTGTTTGGTGGGGTAATCTAATTTTAGAGTAATTGAGTAGCTGGGAGATAAATGACCATTTATCTGACTTTCTCATGTCTTCTAATTCTATAAGCAAATGCTCCCAATCTATGTCATTAAAACGATGTTCTTTAATCTGCTCAATAATGCTTTCTCGCCACAGATTAAAATTTTGTTCGTACAGTTGATTGTTCATATATCAGTTCTCGTTTACGTGAGGTACACCCGTAGGGGCACGGCATTGCCCATTGGTGTCAACTTAAGTAAAAACGCTTATCCCACAGGCGTTTTACCCCACCCCTTAATCCCCTCCCCGTTCACGGGGAGGGGAGGTTTTGTCGCTAGACAAAAGCGGGGTGGGGTTCCGACGACTTAATTGGTAATTGA
>NZ_DASQZC010000315.1:0-2066 GCF_035638895.1 Nostoc sp.
AGGAGTCAATTCACGCGGTGGTTTTATATCCTCGTCGCTATCAGCCCAATACAGACCACTGTGGGGATATTCCCGACCAATACAATCCAGCACTAATTGAGCATATTGTGCTGCGATCGTTTCATTAATCTCCAAATTATCGGGTGGCATAGCAGCCCAGGGCAAACGCATCTAAAGTATAAAAATCCTTTAATAGCAAGGGTTTCGGCGTTTTTTAATTGAGCCTATTTTTTCGTCAAGATCCTTATCCAGCAGGGGTTTTAGAAATCCCATGCGTTTGCCCTGCATAGCAGCCCCTTTGGGGAAGTCAAAAGTCAATAATTTTGAACCCCATAAATAAATTTAGGGGCTTTCTCGGCGCGGATAGCTCGGTAAAAGCGTAGCGTTTTTAATGCAGACGAACGCATTAACATTGCATCGGGCTGCATTGGCATTGCGGGGTATTGGCAAATTTAATTCGCTACGAATTAACCATCACTTGTACTTCAGGTATTACTTTAGCTTCTCCTTCCAGAAATTCAGCCACTTGAGCCTCAATTTCATCGCGGACAATTTGGCGATACTCCAAGAAATGCTCAATTTGGGCACAAACAGCTAAGTAGCTACTCACCCCACCCGGATTATGCTGATACATGTTCCACAAGTTGCGCCAGAATTGCCAGCGCGTCTGACGACGTACACCTTGCCGCCAACAAATAATTAGAAACGCTCGGAGTACTTTCCAGTCCAATGGTTTTTTGGCGGCTTTGCCCTTTTTCGGATAGGTTGCTTCGCCCAAAAGCCGGAAGTGTTTGTATGTACGCTCCAAAAATCGCTCTGGCTCATACAAATCACAAAACGCCTGCACATATTCACGAGCGATATCTTCTAACGGTCGAGTTGGAACAAAGTTCATCAACGTAGTTTGGTTGATGTTGGCTGATTTATTGCGGAGTCG
Source organism: Nostoc sp. (assembly GCF_035638895.1). GTDB lineage: Bacteria > Cyanobacteriota > Cyanobacteriia > Cyanobacteriales > Nostocaceae > Nostoc. Next base: position 938 of record NZ_DASQZC010000315.1, read on the forward strand.
TCCTTCCTTTTCTAATCTATGCCAAAGGGCTGTATCTGGAAGCGCTTGCAACATACTAAATAAGGCTGTGGGAATTGCTGTTTGCTCGACAAACTTGACAATTCGTGCGCCGGCTCCTACTTTCTCGCCATCAAACCCAATGATAAAGCCTGCCATAACTCGCAACCCTGAGCGGGTAATCCTATTCACCGCATCACTGAGGGAGTCTCTGGTATTCTGGTATTTCTGAGTAAAAGTGAGACTTTCTTCGTCGGGGGTTTCAATTCCTAGAAAAACGGCTCCAAAATTACACGCTACCATCAAATCCATCAGTTCTTGATCTTGGGCTAAATCAACTGAAGCTTCTGTAGCAAAGGAAAATGGATAGTTATGTTCTACCATCCAGGGCAGAAGGGACTTCAAAAATAATTTGACATTCCGCTTATTACCGATGAAGTTGTCATCGACCATAAAAATACTGCGCCGCCAACCCAATTTGTAGAGATAATTAAGCTCTGCTAATAGCTGTTCTGGGTTTTTGGTGCGGGGTTTGCGACCATATAGCACAATAATGTCGCAGAATTCACACTGAAAGGGACATCCACGCGAAAATTGCACCGACATCTCCGCGTAGGCTTCAAACTCTAGCAAGTCAAAGCGAGGAGTTGGAGTATTGGTGACATCTGGTTTTTCACCGCCAGAGCGAAAAATACCTGTGCGATCGCCCCGTGCGATCGCTGCTACAAATAAGGGTAGGGTAATTTCCCCTTCGTCCAATATTAAGTAATCTGCTCCGGCGGATGTCATTTCATCTGGTAGCGCTGTCGGGAAGGGGCCACCCACAGCTACCCGTTTACCTCTGCGTTTTGCTTCTAATATCTGAGAAAGCAAATCCTCTTTTTGCACAATCATTGCCGACATAATCACCAAATCTGCCCAAGCCCATTCTGCTTCGGTGCAGACGCGAACATTTCGATCAACCAGCTTGAATTCCCATTCTTGAGGTAAAATCGCGGCTACAGTTACCAAGCCTAAAGGCGGTAGCATTGCTTTGCGGTCTAATAAAGCCAGTGTTTTTTCAAAAGACCAAAAACTTTTTGGAAAACGGGGGTATAGAAGTAATACATTCATATTTGACCCTTATAAACCT
>NZ_DASQZC010000316.1:0-40790 GCF_035638895.1 Nostoc sp.
GAACCAAAGATTTATCAAGCAGAACCCCCCACAGAAGGGCAAAAGCGAACTTATCTTTTAATAGGAATAGTCGCTACAGTTTTGGTTGGCGGCTTGATTCTAGTTGCCTTCTTTGTTTCTAAGAGCAGCTGATCGTAAAATATTTTAATAAAACTTCATTTTATTGATAGTTTTCAGGTTCTGATTTTAAAAGGAGCCTGCTTTTTTATTTTTTGTTAAAATTGAATCAGAAATTAAAGTATCATTATATACTAATTTATTTTGCTATACTCGAAAAACTTAATTTATCCTAAGCAGCACAGCATTAGCTTAAAAATCATTTCTATTATGAGATTAGCCGACTTGGATATGCCGAGAAAGGTGATATGTACTGTGTTTTGGCTCTTTAGCCGCCATGAGCGTGAATGATACTGCACAAAATGATAATTCCAGTTGGAATCGGCAAGTATACCAACGATTGAAACTTGCCCTAAGTCTTGGCTTACGACGGCAACTTTTTTTAGCAGTATGTGATGATTTACACCTGAGAAATCAAGTAGCGACTCGTTTGCATTCTACATTGGCTTATCCTATTGGACAAGTGCTATCTCAGCCATCAAATGTCCAAGAAAATAGCACTCTAGCTTATCCGCGATTAGTTACGTTGCGTTTGAATTTAAATGATCCCAATCCCATACTTCAAATAAATCAATGGTTGGCAAACTATCCACCGCCAACTGTTGGGGCATCAAAGGATTCCCCTGGAAGACCGTTTCCAGTACCAGCATTTCAGATTGTCGGCGTGGAGCATCTCACCAAGCAACCAGTCGCTACACAACGGTTATTTTTACACCATCTCCGCTTAAGCGAACAATATTTCTCTGTACAAGAATCTAGTCGATTCCTTGAATCTAACTTGCTGTTGTGGATACCGCGTCCTTGGTTATCTGCTATCAAGCAATCAGCGCCACAGTTTTGGCGTTGTCGGACTGGCGTATTTGTATTTGCCGGAGAACCTACACCAGCGAGTCAGAATTCAGGTTATCCAGAACGTTTTTCTAATCCCAGAAGCTTGGATTTAGGCTATATTGAGCAGTCGATTGTAGATGAATCAGTTACCCAAACAGAACTTAGAACCGCAGGTACTGAGTTAAAGTTGAAGACTAATTCCGATTTTCCGGCAGAAACACAAGGGAATAGCGTACATAAAACCCAGGAATCGCCATCGACAGCAGATTTATTGAAAGCTACGCCACAACAGCAGGAATCTACTAATAGGTCTGGTAGCGCAAGTAATAATCAATCGCTGTCCTCTTTATCTCATATTAGTAGCGAGTTAACGGAACTAGTAATAGCAACAATAAATACAAATATTGCTCAACATACTGAGGATTACTTGCAACCGCAGCAGATTTTGTTGGAGATTGAAGAATTACACCAAAAGCAAGTTGCAGGGGAAGTACTGGCAGAAGCTTATCATCGCTTGGGCACTTTATACCGCCTTCGCATTGAGCAGGGAGAGTCAACCCTAGAAAATCTGATGGTGGCAATTATTGCCTATCAGGAGGCAATTAGCTATGACGAAGCCTCACCACAACTCCCAGATATCTTAAATGATTTGGGTACACTCTACTGGATGCTATACCGTACACCGCCCAATTCTGAGGAAGGACAAACTTATATAGAGCAGGCAATAGAATTTTATCAGTTGGCGTTGAACATGATCTCGCCGCAGACACATTCAGAAACTTACGCTCGTGTGCAAAATAATTTGGGGACGGCTTATGGTGATTTAGCTCGTTTTTCTCACCCATCTGAAAATTGGCAGCAAGCAATTTTAGCTTACAATGAAGCACTGAGCTACCGTACAGCCGAGATGGATTCATTAAAGTATGCCGCTTGCCAGAACAATTTGGGTACTGCTTACTGGCATTTAGGGCAGTATAACCAACCGATTGTGCATTTAAAGAAAGCGATCGCAGCTTACAACGAAGCACTTGTACACTACAACCCCGAACAGGAACCGCTCAAGTATGGCATGATTCAAAACAACATCGGCACCGCCTGTTGGAATCTAGCACAATACGAACAACCTGCCCAAAATCTCCAGCGAGCTATAGATGTCTACACCGAAGCTCTTAAGTATCGCACTCCAGCTAATGTTCCCAGCGCCTGCGCCGCTACACAAAATAATCTCGGTACTGCCTACTGGCATTTAGCAAACCTATCTCAAACAACTAAAGAGGCACGGCACAAGTATCTGCAACTATGTATTAGCGCTTACGAAGAGGCCGTAGCCTTGGCTCACTCACTTAGCGGTATTCCTTTAAGTTTTGATTTGCTTGCCTCTTATAATAACTTGGGACTAGCACATTATCAGCTAGTAATAGATAAGTCGTTTAATGATGACAAAGCAACACGTTCTCAACATTTAGAAGTAGCATTAGACAATCATTTACAAGCCTTAAACGGATTAAGTAAACAGCCAGAGGCTTATCAAACAACGTTTAATTATATAGTGAAAACTATTCGTGCTTTTCATAATGAATTAGGCATACAAGGACAAAATCTGGCTTTATCTAAAGTTCCTAGTCAGTTGTTGCCAGAAATTTTGTCAAAGCTATAAAGCATATACCGAAAACCCTTCAAAAAGAGGCAAAGGAGGCAAGGGTAGAGAAAAAAGCAAGTGTATTTGGGGTTATTTCAGAGTAAAAAAATACTAAAATTTTCTCTTGATTTCTCCTTGAATTTGACCAACGAATCACATTCGTCTCAATAGTGCAGAGAGTGTAAAAAAAGTAACTTTGTATTGACTTGACATTGATCGGAGAAGCAAGTAAGGTAACGATGTCTACGACAAGCTACCCCTACGCAATTACTGTTTTACCAATTTGTTAAAATGTTTTTTTGATATGCATAAGGTTAAAATAATAAAATAATTTTTTAGATAAAATTTTATAATACATAAATTCAGTAAAATACTGGTGCGTCTTAAGGAAAATTACTAATTTAGACTCGAAACATAGTTTAAAAAAGCTCCAAAATGAGATTTGGATACTTAAGTTATGAAACTAAGTTTGGTTTTTGCGACTGCTATATCTAGTTTTTTTGTGGGTGCGGCTATAGCACTTGGTTTCTCTAACCAAGCAGATGCTCTAACTTTTTCTGGTATCTCTACTGGTACATGGGGAGAACCTACTCCAGGAAGCACCGATATCAATCCCAATCCCATATACACAGGTGTGGGAAACAACATATTTACTTGGGGTGATGCTAATGTGTGTCTACCAAGTCCAAATCCTAATGGGTGTACAATAACAGGCTCAAATAAACTTACCTTTACAGGAAATTCGTTTTCAACTGACATTAATTCTGTATTCAAAATAGCTGATTTAGCTTACTTTAATGGAACTGTAGTTAAAGGTACAAGCGTTGAAGATGTGCCTTTAAATCTCAATGTATCCTTCAGCCCCGCCGTTGGAATCAGCCAAGTTTTTGAATTGAAACTGCATCTAGTAAATACACCTAATAGCCTAACAAATTCTGAAGAAGAGAATGCAGACTTTGTATTTATAGACGAAAACTTGAGTAATCCGACTTTTGCCTTTGAAGGCAATAAATACACCCTTGAACTAACTGGTTTTAATCCAGACGTTGGACAGATAAGTATTAAAGCTCTTGAAGGAGGCACAACTAAAACAGCTATTTATGCCAAAATCAAAACTATACCTGAACCTGCAACAGTAGCGGGTCTATTCCTGGTAGGGATGTACCTGATATCTAGTAAAAAATTTCTGGAGAAGAAATAGTCAGAGCTTTAGCGCTCCTGTATTTTATGCAATTGAGAACCGCTACATATTCATATTCCATAATTGATAAATTTTAACCCAGCACAAGAATTGCTGCGATCGCATCAAAATTTATTCCCATTGAAGAAGAATTCAGGAGCAAAGCCAAAGATGCTCTCTACAAGACGCGTAAGGGACGCGGACTCGCTCTAAGCGAACGCGAGTCTTTGTAACACTTTGTAAAAGCAAGCTACGCGCAGCAGCGACCATAAAAGAAGGAGAAGAGAAGGAAGGCTATATGAAACTCCTGCTGTGGTCTTCTGACGATGAGGTAGGGTGTCCTTGGCTTTGCTCCTGACTGAACCAAGAAACCCCAAAGCTTTCCCAAGTTTTAAAAAATAAATCTACAATAGAAGTAAGCTAAAGCTAAGTAAGTAGGCACAATTAAACCAAACTGTGTAAATTTATTTAAAGCGCTATAAGTGCTTTGAGTATTAGGTTATAAGCAATTTACATTAATTAATCTAGTGTTATTTTTTAGCGCCCAGCTACTTAATCGTCATTCATTGTTTCAGAATGATTCGCTTGTAGTAAGCAGCTCTAGCCCTGATTTTATGCAACTTAAATGCAGATTAGCTTAAGAGTTCGCATTCAGCCCATTCGCCTCTATTTAGTGGTGTAGATATAGGACTCATATTTGATTTTTGAAAATATACCAAGAGGAGCCAATCGTGTGGTGAAGGTAGTCCCGTCTTGTCCTAGACGTAAAGAATAAAACAACTTTGGCAACAATTAGATTAATTTTGCGTCATGTTGAGAGTATCTCACCATATATTTAGTGACGTACATTAGCAAGATACAAATTCTGAGGAGCAATATCTCAGATAGGACTGGTTGCAACACAAACTCCAGGTTATATAAGCACTTTCATATTCAGAATGCGCCTATAAACAGGTTTCATAAATTTTAGAAACAAACTAAGTGAATCAACGTCATTAAATACATCACATACACAAAGGTTTAGCGACTTATGACTAGCATACATCAATGGAAATCTGGAACTGCTGCGCTTATGGCAATAGCTGTTACTGCAAGCGTCACTGCCCCACTGTTAACTTTAGCTCCTGCTAATGCACAATACAGAATTGGGCAAGACAGAGTTGGGCAATATGGAAACGTTACCATTCCTTCTGGGGTTGCTTTACCTGTTACCTACGAGCAAGAAACAATCACTATTGCTCCTGGGGAAACTAAATCTCTAACCTTGAGAATAGCGAATGACATTATTGACAGAAATAGAAATGTCTTGATTCCCGCCGGTACTAAAGTAAATGGACGATTAGAATCTGTTGATTTAGATGGTTATTATTCAACAACTACAGACGATAATCAAGCCAAAGGTGTGCGGTTTGTAGCTCAAGAATTAGAATTTTCTAATGGTCAGCGTCAGCCAATTAATGCAAGTTCTCGGACATATACCACAACTCAAAAAGTTTCACAGGGGCCTAGCACAAGTCAGGTTTTAACTGATGCAGCTATCGGTGCGGGTGCTGGTCTTTTAGGTTCACTAGTGACTGGTAACCGCAGAATTGACGATTTAAAACCTGTTCTCGGTGGGGCTGCGGGTGCGGGAGCAAGTGTGCTGTTGAGGAAAAAACAAGGAAGTGCCTTTGTTCTTAGACCCGCACAGGATTTGAAGCTTACACTGAATTCTAACTTGAATTTAGTACCACAATCCCGCCGCTACTAGATTTAACTCAATTCAAGTCGTGACTTTAATCCTAATAGGCGATCGCAACTTTAAATGTATTGTGCGATCGCCTTAAATTTTAACAGTAAAAAATTATATTTAACAGCAACTATTCTACCTTTATATCGTCTTAATCATTATCAATATTTATTAAAATACTTATTTAATTGTACTGTGTAGAGAGTTAGGAAAATCGGCTCTATTTTATTCTCTATCCAAAAGAGTATTCAAAATTACGTAATATCCTGATATTTTTGTTAAATAGTGGCAATAAAGGAGCTTTTGCTTGTGGAAATTCAAAGTTTCGGTATAGGCACATATCTTGCAATTCCCGTAGTATTAGGTCTTTTAAGTCAGGGAGAAAGGATAAAAGAATTTTTAGTTGAAGACGTCCATCAAGTATCCACTAACAAGGAAATGAGCCTATTTAGCCGCCAGGTAATTAGCGCGAATTCAAAACCGAAAACATACTATGTTAGTGGTAGTGGAAACGACAAAAATAACGGACTCTCTACTTCATCCGCCTTTAGGACAATTCAAAAGGCAGCAGACCTTACCAACCCTGGTGATACAGTATTGATTATGAACGGCGTATACAAAAATATAGCCAAAGCTGGGAGTGTAGTAAATATTAAACGTTCTGGAAAATCAAATGCATGGATTAGATATAAAGCATATCCTGGGCATTCCCCAAAAATTCAGCACAATACATGGAATGGTATCTTAATTTCACATGGAGCTTCATATATTGAAATTAACGGGCTGGAGGTAATAGGGAACAATGCTAATATCACCCTTGATTATGCGATGAGTCAGAAGACAAAGAAACTAAACCCACTGACTAATGGAAACTGCATCAGCGTTGACGGACGAAACAATGGTCGTATTCATCACATCCGTATTGTGAATAACAAAGCGCATCACTGTGGAGGAGCAGGTATTTCAGCGATTCAATCTGACTATGTGACAATAGATAATAACGTGGTGTTCAATAATGCCTGGTATAGCGTTTATGGTAACAGTGGCATTTCATTGTTGAACCATTGGAATTCTGACAATAACCGGGGATACAAGATGTACGTTACCAACAACAAGACCTACAACAATCGTATGTACATCCCTTGGATCGCAGTTGGAAAGATCACAGACGGTAATGGCATCATTATCGATAGTTCAAGAAATAATGAGAAGAAAATAAAAATGAGTCCATATATAGGACGTACTTTAGTTAAAAACAATCTTTCATTTAATAATGGTGGTTCCGGTATTCATTCATTTTTAAGCGATCATGTTGATATTGTAAATAACACTGCTATTTTAAACAATCAGAGTCCAGAAATTAAAGATGGGCAAATATTTGCTAATAAGTCATCTGATGTCAAAATTTTAAGAAACATTCTCTATGCATATCCTGGCAAGCTTATTAACAGTAATTACAATACTCAAAATGTTACTTATGACTATAATATCTACCTCAATAGTTCTAAAATAAGTGTTAAGGGGCCTCACGATGTTGTTGCAGACTCAGAGTTTTTAAGTAAGCATCCCACTATTAAAAAAATATCTAGCAATTGGAAATCAAAGCTAGATAAACAAAATCCGCCAACGCGGAATAATGTACAGTTTAAGTCGGCAAGTTTAGTTTGTCAGCCAATGACTTATACTTTGCAAAGCAAACCCATCCAAGCGGGATGCTCCTCGACATCTGTGGCTCAAACTCCTGCTTCACCTTCGGCTCAAACTACTGCTTTTTCTGATGTTTCATCTAATTATTGGGCGGCACAATTTATTCAACAATTGTCACAGCGAGGTGTAATTGCTGGATTTCCTAATGGTACTTTCCGCCCTGAAGAACCTGTGACACGCGCTCAATTTGCCGCTATGGTCGATAAAGCTTTCCAAAAATCACAGCAACGGCAGGCGATCAAATTTTCTGATGTGCCTAGCAACTACTGGGCATCCAGTGCCATTGGGAAAGCCTATAGCATTGGTTTCTTAGCAGGATATCCTGGTAATCGTTTTCAGCCTAACCAGGCTATTCCCCGCCAGCAGGTATTGGTGTCCCTCGCCAACGGTCTGGGATATACTTCTGGTGGCAATAACCAAAGCACTCTGAGGTATTTCAACGATGCCTCTAAGATCGCTAGCTACGCCCGCAGCCCGATCGCAGCAGCAACTCAAAAACAAATTGTGGTGAACTATCCTAATGTAAAGTCCCTGAATCCAACCGCAACTGCTACTCGCGCCCAAGTAGCAGCTTTTATCTACCAAGCACTGGTTAGTTCTAATCAAGCCCCAGCAATTAACTCGCCTTATGTCGTGTCAAACCCCAGAAATTAACTGCCTTATGTTGTAACTCAATTCAAGTCGTGACTTTAATCACCTCTGATAGGCGATCGCCACTTTAACTATACTGTGCGATCGCCTTCATTTTTAACTAATTCGGTGGAATTCCCCATCCGTCTATAGCTCAGGGGATGGATAGCCGGGTGACGACGAAAACACCTCCGACTAATATTAACCGCAGGTTAATTAAGGAGTGGGGGGAAGAGAGAAGTCACCAATTATTTTATTTCATTTATTTGCTTTACCACAATACATATTTATGATAAAACAAGAATATAAAGGAGGTGATGTTGAGTGTTACACAAGGTTGTACAAGTCCGTTTATATCCGTCAGTTGAGCAAGAAATACAACTAGCGCAAACTTTTGGGTGTGCTAGATGGTGGTGGAATTATGCTCTAAATAAATCGATTGAGACTTATAAGGAGACGGGTAAGGGACTTGGACGTGCTGCACTCAACGCATTTCTTCCTGCACTCAAAAAAGCTGAAGATACGGTGTGGTTAGCTGATTGTTATAGCCAAGTTTTACAGGCTACGACACTAAATCTAACTACAGCCTACAAAAACTTTTTTGAGAATCGCGCTGGATTTCCTAAGTTCAAATCCAAGCATGCTAAACAGTCTGTTCAGTATCCTCAAAACGTCAAGGTTGTAGATAGTGATGTCAAACTCCCTGGCAACATTGGAATAGTCAAAGCCAAAATACATAGACCTATTGAGGGGAAAATAAAGACTGTTACTGTTAGTAAAACGCCTTCTGGCAAATATTTTGCATCTATCCTGACTGAAATTAAAGGCGAAAATCCGGTTATTTCAGAAGATAAAATTTACGGCATTGACTTAGGGTTGAAACACTTTGCAGTTGTAACTGATGGCGAAAAGGTTTCAAAATATGATAATCCTAAACACCTTGCCAAGTACGAAAAAAACCTTAAGCGGAAGCAAAAGAAATTAGCCCATAAAAAAAAAGGAAGTAAATCAAGGAATAAGTATAGAAAAGTTGTTGCCAAAGTGTACGAACGAGTTAGCAATTCAAGGCAGGATTTCTTGCATAAACTTAGTTATAAGTTGGTCAGCGATAGCCAAGCTGTCATAGTAGAAAATCTTCATGTCAAAGGCATGGTTCGTAATCACAAATTGGCGAAATCAATATCTGATTGTGGATGGGGAACATTTACTAACTTTTTAACCTACAAGCTAGAACGCAAGGGTGCGAAGTTAGTTGAAATTGATAGATGGTTCCCCAGTTCAAAACTCTGCTCTAATTGTTTCTATCAAATCAGTGAGATGCCGTTGGATGTCCGTGAATGGACTTGTCCTCATTGCAAAACTCATCATGACCGCGATGGAAACGCAGCAGCAAATATTAGAGCCGAAGGCATCAGAATGATAAAGGCGGAAGGTTCAGCCGTCTCTGCTGTAGGAGGGGAGGTAAGTCCTATTCTTGGGCGAAAGTCTAAGTTTAGGCACTCCCCCTTGATTACAGAAGCCCCAACTTCAACAGTAGTCGGTAAGTTGGGGTAGTTCACCCCTAAAAAATCTATTTCCCAGCAACTATCCTATCTCTGTATCGTCTCAGTAGATATTCCTAGTTTTTAAAGTATTTATTTAATAGCGTTAATCGGTAAGACGCTGATTAGACTATTACCTATTGCTAGCTTTGCTAACAGGTTTGTCTAATTTAAACTATATAATTTCACTGTATGCCGAAAGTAATAGTTTTTACACAAAATCGAAAGAATTGGGAACCTAATATTTTACTAAATGTCTAATTAATTAACAGTAAAAAAATAATTGATTGTACTGGAGTTAAAAATTAATGTTTACTTTAAATCGTTTGCAATCTGGAACAGCTGCACTCATGGCTTTAAGCGTCACAGTCGCTACTGTAGCGCCTTTCATTACAGCTTCGCCATCTTTTGCTCAAACTACTTTTTCTGATGTTTCATCTAACTATTGGGCAGCACAATTTATTCAAGAATTGTCACAGCGAGGAGTAATTGCCGGATTTCCTGATGGTACTTTCCGCCCTGAAGACGCGGTGACACGCGCTCAATTTGCCGCTATGGTCAACAAAGCTTTCCAAAAAGCACAGCAACGGCAGGCAATCAATTTTGTTGATGTGCCCAGCAACTATTGGGCATCCAGTGCCATTGGGCAAGCCTACACTATAGGTTTCTTATCTGGTTATCCTGGAAATCGCTTTGAGCCTAATCAAGCTATTCCCCGCCAACAGGTTTTGGTTTCCCTCGCTAACGGTTTGGCATATACTCCTAGCGGCAATACCGAAAGCACTCTCCAATATTTCAACGATGCCTCTAATATCGCTAGCTATGCCCGTAGCCCGATCGCAGCAGCAACCCAAAAGCAAATTGTGGTCAACTATCCTAATGTGAAGTTCCTGAATCCAACTGCAACTGCAACTCGCGCCCAGGTAGCAGCTTTTATCTACCAAGCATTGGTTAGTTCTAACCAAGCCTCAGCAATTAACTCGCCCTATGTTGTGGCTGCCGGATCTACTACCCCAACAGCTGTATCAGTCACAATTCCCCAAGGGACTGCTATCCCTGTGAAGTATGACAAGGCAGAAAAAATTCTGGTTACAAAGGATGAAACAGCGCCCTTGACATTGACAGTATCCCAAAACGTGGTTACGCAAGATGGATCTGTAGTGATTCCTGCTGGTAGTCAGGTTATTGGTCAACTAAAACCTGCTACAGGCGGTTCTCAATTCATTGCCGAGAAACTAGTTTTAGCCAATGGTCAAGAGTATCAGCTCAACGCTAGTTCTGAAGTGATTACCAAAACTGAAACCGTCAAGAAGGGTGTTAGTACTAATGCAATTATCAAGGATACTGTATTGGGCGCAGGTGCAGCCGCTGCGGTTTCTGCTGTCACAGGCGATCGCGCTATTGCCACAGAAGAAGTCTTGGGTGGCGCTGGTATCGGTGCATTGATTGGTCTGTTCTTCGGTAAGAATAGTGTTGACTTAATCGCCATTGACCCAGATACCGATTTACAAATGACAATCAATCAAAATTTACTAGTCTCGATCAAATAGTCATTGGTCATTGGTCATCGGTCATTAGTCATTAGTATTTACAAAGGACAAATTACCAACTCTCAACTTCAGTTATTAGCCATTAGTCTTTACAAATGACAAAGGACAAAGAACTAATTGTCAACTTCTGGTAACCAAATAATAAACGTAGTTCCCGGCGCATCGGGTGAAGTTAGCTTAGAGTTGATTGCAGGGCTGAAAACCTCGATTTCGCCCTGCATTTGCTCTATTAATTGTTTTGCGATCGCTAACCCCAAACCAGTACCGGGGATTTCTGTTTGCGCTTGTACACCCCGATAATGCCGTTCTCCAAGATGTTTTAAATCCTGGGGCGGAATGCCAGGCCCGTTGTCACTAATGACAATTCCCTGAAAATTAGCCTTTTCTTGCCCCGCCTTAATTAAAATTTTGCCACCAGTGGGAGTGTATTTCAAAGCATTATCAATAATGTTAGTTAATACCTCTCGTAATGCTTTGACGTTGGCACGGACTAGGGGTGAATTCTGTTGAATTTCAGTTATTAGTTTTAGCTTTCGCTCTTGCGCGATCGCTTTGGCTGATATTAATAATGGTTCTAATATATCTGCTAATGAGCAATTAACTGCTTTATCTCCCGTTCCCGGCAATAATAACGGCGGTTTAGCGTCTTTTTGGATAGTTGCTTCTACAAATACTTCTTCGGGGAGATGTAGTGGTGCTAAATCTGCCTCTGTCAAGTCAATTACTTGATCAAATTGTTGCAACAATTCTTGGAGGCGATCGCTTTCCCGCACAATACTATTTGCTACATTTCGGTTGGTATCTGCTGGTCGCAACCTTTTCAATAGCAGTTTACCAAAAGTCCGCAACGCCGTTAAAGGGTTACGAAACTGATGCAATAGGTTATCTAGCAAATCTCGCTGTTTTTCTTGGAGAATTTGTTGCTCATGCAACTGCTGCTCAAACCATGCTCGCCGTTGATCTAAAATACAAGCGATCGCCAGTGTTTGGGCTATGCGTTGAATCTGACTTTCTTCGTGTTCATTCCATGCCCGATCTTTCCTACTCGTCACTAATAACCCCATCATTACACCCTCATAAACCAGAGGTAAAACAATTTGGTTACTACTAAATAAATATTCTTCTTTTAGATGGGGTTGAGACGCATTTGGTATTTCAGACTCCGGTGACGAGGTGGGAGATTCTGATCCTGCTGTCAATAACCTTCTCTGTTGATTGGGTAATATAAACACATTTCCTACTTGAAGTTGCTTGTGTACTGTCGCTTCAGCAGTCTCTTCTCCTGGCGGTAATAATGCTGTTTCCGGGTAAATTACCACAGGAATCAGTTTGGCCTCACCCGAAGGAGTCTCTACCAATTCTTGCGTCAGGTACACAATACTTAAAGTTGCTCCCAGCCCTTGGGTTAGCAGCGCTATTTGCTCTCGACATAGAGCAAGAAAATCGGAACTGGCAGACATTAACATTTTTTAGCTTTTGCTCAATATTACAGATTTTGAGGCATGATTAAAAGAAGATACTTAGTTTTTACCTCATCCGTTTAATAAAGCTTAACTAAAATCTTCTACATGAAAGGTTTGTACCAAGGGATTATATCCTTAGGTTATTTTGTTTTCTCTATCTCCAAAGATATTAATTTTCTTAAATTAAAAGGTTAAAAACTATTGATATTTTGAACTAGAACCTATATAATGACGACTGATTTTGTAGCTATCACTACAATCTATAAGCTTGAAAGAGGAGGACAATAGATTGGCAAGGAGACGCAAAAGGAAGAGTCGTCGTCGTCAGGAAGGACGGCGAATTTTGGAACATGTGCCTCAATATAGCATCGAAAGTGGCGAAGAAAAACCTGTGACAGCAGCGAGAAGATTTATTCAAGCTGAAGGTATTTTGCCACCTGCGTTGCTACTCGTAAAGCGAAATGAACACACCACAGACCGTTATTTCTGGGCAGAAAAGGGACTCTTTGGTGCTCAATACGTAGAGGAAAACCATTTCTTGTTTCCTAGCTTGAGGGTGTTAGAACCTTCGCCAGGTCAAGAATCTCTTGCTTTAGCTAGTCGGTGAACCATAAACAGTCATCTTACGCATTGAATGTCGCTCCTGACTATACATTAACTGGCAAAATTGCTAAGTTTATGCAAAATTTAATTTTTTTTTAGTTTGGAGCTGATTTGCTTTTTAAGGCTAGTCCAGGTAGTTGGAATATCAACTTGTGTTAAACCACGCTAGATTGCATGGATTGATACTAGTACCAAAAGTCAAAAGTCACTCATGCTTTAACTTTGGGCTTTCTAGCTGTAATGAAACGGTAAGTTTATTTCCGCCGACCTGTATTAGTGTCATGGTACAGAAGGGAGTAGGTATAGAGGCAAGCGCCACCAAAAGCGCTAGTGAAGTTGCGCTCTTATGCCGTAAATGGTTAACGAAGCTCTGTCAACAAATTTAAGTTAATGAATTTAAATTTTTCCCCACTGCACAAGTCGTGGGGAAAATTGACAAAGCAGGAGTCTTGATTTCCTCCTTCCTACTTTCCATTGCTTAAAGAGTTAAGTCAGGTAAGAAGTCTGCATATCATAGTTAAGAGATGGTTATAAAAACCAACAATTATTCAGCAGTCTTAAGCTGTAGAGTCCGTTGCAACTCGCCCAGTTCATCTCGATGGGCAATTACAGTGATTTTACTTGAGGACGTTTGTTCGCTTTGAGTTGTTTCTACTTTGAGCGACACCTTCTCAAGTCTTCCAGATTTTTTCCAATAAAATAGACCAGTCAAAGGCGACAGCAGTACCAGAGGCAGAACAAAGGTACTGAGGTTAGGAAAAAGCAGGAACACGACTAGTGATAGACAAACAATACCAGTCGCTGCCAGCAGAGTTAAAAATATAGCTAAGAACCAACTGGGGCGAACATTACCTTCAAAAGTCACTTTGTTTTGTTCTCGGTCTACCTCTGCTACTCGGTAAGACCGCGAGCTAAAATACTCTTTTAATTGAGACATTAAAGCAGCTTCGTCTTGCTCAGATACTAGTTGTGCTGTTTCTATGCGGTCTTTAGTCGAGGCACGAATAAAGAAAAACAGCCCAACTGATAACAACAAGGTTAGCAGGAACGTAGATGGCAAAATAGCACTATCCATAACTAATTGTTATTGTTTGACTGGAGGAGACTTATTCATTATCAATTATTCGTTACTTTGTCCTCCTATTGATGTAGTCAAGCCATTGAAAAGCTAAATCCTGCGCTTGAAGTTGCCATTCTGGAGAAACTTGGTACATTCGCCTGGGGCGTCCTCGTCCTTCGAGTTTCTTCCAATATCCAGTGATTGCCCTTTCATCTTCCAGAAATTTGATTGCACTATAAAGTACGGTATCCGAAAGTCTATAGGTTGGATATTCAGTTTCTAATTGCTCAATCAACTCGGTTCCGTAAGATTCACCTTGTAATAAAACAGACAGTATGTAACAAACTGCTACTTCCTGACAAAGGTAAGTTGGCGGAGGATTCTCAAAGAATTGATATATATCCTCAAGTTTCATGGTTAGTGAATGGCTAAAAAAATGCCTTAGGGTAGGGTCTACAATCCTTGTAGCCAGTATATAGTGCTACTGCTAAGTGAGTAATATATATAAAGCTACTTAGACTAGATATCCATTGCGTAAATACGAAATAATTACCCACGCCTGTGAAGTTGTGGGACGAGTTTGCGAGTTTTAGGGGCACAAAATAGTGTATCCCTACTCAAGCTCGATACGTGTGGTGAGGAGCGAATAGACAGTGCCAAAGTTACTGTCTTGGTGTTAAGTGATGCCGAGCTAGTTAGAACTGCTGAAGCAATAAAATGCCATCGAAGAAATTTTACAGGTAAAATGCTATTTTGTCTGTAAAAGTTCATAAACACTTTGTTTTCCAGTGATTTTCCAATGGAATTCCAAAAGCTTACGCTGAGGGATATGTCTGGGTTAAAGCTGCTACAGCAGTGGAAACACTTAAGCAGTAACCATCACTGATTTTCTGAATAAGAGAATCTTTTGTCTTTTATGGCAAGTGTGATAGTAAATTTATCAAAGAAGACCCAAAGGTGGGGGAAAGAAGACCTGACTTTTCACGTTATATGGAAAAGCTAACGATTAACACTAACCCCCTAGACCCTCTTTCCGTGTCGGAAAGGGGGAAAATTCAAAGTCTCTCTGCTTCTAGAAGAGAGACTTTGAAGTGAGGTTTTCCAGATAGATACTGCAAAAAGTTAGAAAGAAAACGGGGAAACGCGGGGACGGGGATAAAGAACTCTCCGCGTCCCCTTCTCCTCGCGTCCCTTAATCAAGCGCCCAGCATATTGGTTCACTTTATGTCACAAACTCCCGATGCTCCATCATCTTCCTCAATGCGGGCAATTGCCCAAACTTTTCGCCTTACAGGTTGGATTAGTTTCTGGATTCAGCTAGTACTAGGCGTTGTTTCTAGCATAATTGTGCTGCTGTTCGCCATCTTTAATCAAAGAACTGGCAGTCCTAGTAATAATCCTGGGACTGGCTTTGGTGTATTTTTAGCAATTAGTGGATTGGTTATTTTGGGCGGAGGTATTTATTTAGCTTATCGTTACACTAGAATTGGCAAGCAATTGGAATCTTCCAATCCCAGCAACCGCCCTCGGAAAAGCGAGACTGTGCAAGTATTACGCTTAGGGCTGTGGGTGAATTTAGGGGGAACGCTGGTAACTCTTTTGGGAGCGCAAGCGATCGTTGGTACACTGGTAGCAAGATCCATTTCTCCCCAAGCTATAACTACCCAATTTTTTGACCCCACCCGGATTATTAGCGGTCTAGATATGCTTGTGGTACAGGCAAACACTAATACTGTATCAGCACATTTTGCAGGGGTTATTGCGTCACTTTGGCTACTCAATCGGATTAACCGACCCTAATATCAGTGCTGAGTTTTCAGGAGTCAAACGAAATTAATCATACTTTTCCGGTTGCCTTCACCTGGACAAAATAGAGATGATAAGGAACCACCGAATATTACTCAAAGGACGTTTGCAGCCACTGATAACAATAATAGTAATGGTCAGAGTCTTGCTCAGGTTTCTGAAACGACAGTAACTCAAAATACGAGTTCATGATTGTTTTAATGCATTATATGGGTTCTTAGCCCTGGCAGTGATGGTAGAAAATCTCGAGCAGAGATTGAAACTGATTTTTCTAATAAACTTTGTTTTTCCAGTTACAGCAAAGCAAAATTACTATATGCTAAATGCTTATATGTTAACTGGATTGACAGGAAGATTTTAGACTAAAAACTGAGAAAAATCTGTGCTGGATATTAAGCAAATACGGGAAAATCCGCAATTAGTTCAAGAACGATTGAATAGTCGTAGTGGTAAATATGACATTGAACCGATATTACTGTTAGATCGGCAACAACGGGAACTTGAGGGGACACGCAGTCAACTCCAAGCTCGTAGCAACGAAATTGGTAAAATTGTCGGGCAAAAGATTAAATCTGGGATAAATCCTCAAGACCCAGAAATTCAGGCTTTGCGGGATGAAGGTAACTCTGTCAAAGCTACGTTGAGCGAACTGGAACCCCAGGAAAAAAACCTCAAAGCTGAAATTGCCCAACTTGTGTTGGCACTTCCCAACTTACCAAGCGACTCTACACCCCTTGGTAAAAATGAGGAAGATAATGTAGAAGTGCGGCGTTGGGGTGATGAGTACATTCCCCAAAATCCGAATATTCTCCCTCACTGGGAAATCGGCGAAAAGCTGGGTATTCTCAATGTTGAACGGGCTGTAAAAGTTGCCCAAAGTCGCTTTGTGACATTGATAGGCGCTGGTGCGGCATTGGAGAGGGCATTAATTCAATTTATGCTGTCTCTCCACGCTCAAGCGGGATATGTGGAAGTCAGTCCACCTTTGTTAGTTAATACCGAGTCTTTGACGGCGACCGGTCAGTTACCCAAGTTTGCGGAAGAAAGCTTTAAATGCGCTGATGATGACTTGTGGCTGATTCCTACGGCGGAAGTTCCAGTTACAAATCTCTACCGGGGTGAAATTCTCGCTGCTGAAAACTTGCCTATCTACCACTGTGCCTTTACTCCCTGTTTTCGCCGCGAAGCTGGTAGCTATGGGCGCGATATGCGGGGATTAATTCGCCTGCATCAGTTCAATAAAGTGGAAATGGTGAAATTTGTCGAACCCAGTACATCTTTTGATGAATTGGAGAAATTGGTAGGGAATGCAGAAGCAATTTTACAGGCGTTGAAGTTGCCTTACCGAGTAGTAAATTTAAGTACTGGAGATTTGGGATTTGCCTCTACCAAAACTTATGATTTAGAGGTTTGGTTGCCCTCTTCTGGCAAATACCGCGAAATTTCTAGCTGTTCTAATACTATAGATTTCCAGGCGCGGCGGGCTGATATTCGCTTCAAAGAGGCGGGGAAGAAAGGCACTCAGTTCGTACACACCCTCAATGGTTCGGGTTTGGCTGTGGGACGGACTATGGCAGCAATTTTGGAGAATTATCAACAACCTGATGGGACAGTGAGGATACCAGAAGCACTGCAAACTTACTTGGGGCGTGAAGTATTGTAATTTGTCATTAGTCATTTGTCCTTTGTCCTTTGTTATTTACCAATGACCAATGACCAATGACTAATACCCAATACCGAATGCCCAATTAGAATGAAGATAACTATAGCTTAATATTTTCACTAATTTGCTCTATGTCAGTTTTAGCAGCGATCGCAGTTTTGGCTGTTTTGATTTTGGTACACGAGTTGGGACATTTTGTTGCAGCCCGTTCTCAAGGCATTCTCGTTAACCGTTTTTCTTTGGGTTTTGGCCCAGTTCTTCTTAAGTATCAAGGAAAGCAAACCGAATATGCTGTCCGTGCTTTTCCTTTGGGCGGCTTTGTGGGCTTTCCCGACGATGACCCCGATAGCGATATTCCACCCAATGACCCGAATCTGCTGCGTAACCGTCCAGTTTTAGATAGGGCGATCGTTATTAGTGCTGGAGTAATCGCAAATTTAATATTTGCCTACTTGGTGTTGGTTCTGCAATTCGGTATTGTCGGCATTCCCAAGGAATTAAACTATCAAGCTGGTGTTGTTTTACAGCCTGTTAATCAAGAATCTGTTGCCTATCAAGCAGGAATTCGGGAAGGAGATATTATTCTGGCTGTTAACGGTCAAGAACTCCCGGCTTCTGACAAGTCAACTCCTTTGCTGACAAAAGAAATTCAAACTCATCCTAATCAGCAAATTGAACTGAAAATTCAACGTCAAGACCAACAACAAGCCCTAAAATTAACACCAAAACTAGGAGCCGACGGCAAAGGTGTAATTGGTGTGGCACTTGTTCCAAATGCTACAGTAGTTTATCGCCGTCCTAATAGTCCTTTTGAAATTTTTGGTCTTGCTGCTAATAAATTTCAACAATTATTTGTTAATATACTGAGCGGTTTTGGCCAATTGATTACCAACTTTCAACAAACTGCTGGACAAGTTTCTGGGCCAATTAATATTGTCAAAATCGGTGCAAAGTTAGCTGAAGACAATACCGTAAATCTGTTGTCTTTTGCCGCAGCTATCAGCATTAACTTGGCTATTATTAATATTTTGCCTTTACCAGCTTTGGATGGGGGACAACTCGCATTTCTGCTGCTCGAAGGTTTGCGCGGTAAGCCAGTGCCTAGCCGCATTCAAGAAGGTGTAATGCAAACTGGTTTGGTGCTACTCTTAGGGTTAGGAATTTTTCTGATAGTCAAAGAAACTACTCAATTAACTAGCCAATTGGAGTGGGTACAAAGATTATTTCAGTGAAGATAGGGAGTGGGGAGTAGGGAGTGGGGAATAGGGAAAAGAAACTTTTACCTTTGAAGCAACGGGCGATAGAAATTTTAGTTCGCCTGAAGCGTCTTTATCCAGATGCTACTTGCTCTTTGAACTACTCAACGCCAGTACAATTGTTGGTGGCAACGATTCTCTCTGCTCAGTGTACTGATGAGCGGGTGAATAAGGTGACACCAGCTTTATTTGATCGGTTTCCTGATGCTGCTAGTTTAGCGATCGCTGACTTGGTAGAATTAGAAAACTTGGTGCGCTCAACAGGGTTTTATCGCAATAAAGCCAAGAACATTCAAGCCGCCTGTCGGATGATTGTTAGCGAATTTGACTCTGTTGTGCCTAACCAAATGGAGCAATTATTAAAGCTTCCGGGTGTGGCGCGGAAGACAGCAAATGTAGTCTTGGGTCATGCTTATGGCATTAATGTTGGAGTGACGGTAGATACTCACGTTAAGCGCCTTAGCGAACGTTTGGGTTTAACTGAAGCAAAAGACCCCGTTCGGATTGAGCAAGATTTAATGGGTTTATTGCCTCAGCCTGATTGGGAAAATTGGTCAATTCGGCTGATTTATCATGGTCGTGCTATTTGTAAAGCACGCTCTCCCGTCTGTATTGCTTGTGAACTTGCCGATTTATGTCCTGCTGCTAATAAGCCAGTGGTTGTAGGGTAAGCAACACAAGTAATCCCAGAATTGATGGAGAAACTGTAGAATAGAGAACGGTGTCTTTAAATAAGTTAGAGAATAATGGCAAAAAAGAGCATGATTGAGCGCGAGAAAAAGCGCACTAAGTTGATAGAAAAGTATGCTGACAAGCGGGAAGCTCTTTTGGAAGAGTTCAGAAGTGCAGCATCTCCCCTAGATAAGCTAGAAGTCCACCGGAAGATTCAACAGCTACCCCGGAATAGTGCGCCCACCCGCCACCGCAATCGTTGCTGGTTGACTGGTCGTTCTAGAGGTGTTTACCGCGATTTTGGACTGTCTCGGAACGTGCTCAGAGAATGGGCGCATCAAGGTCTATTGCCTGGAGTTGTTAAGTCTAGTTGGTAGTTAAGAGTCATTAGTCATTAGTCATTGGTAAATAACAAAGGACTAATGACATAGACGCTTCTGCGGCTACCCGCAGGGTAGGACAAATGACAAAATATTATTGACCACAACATTTATCAATTCCTAGACTTTCTAAGAGTAGATCGCTGACGGCGTTAGCGATCGCAAACTCTCCATAGAAGCTATTGGAAAAATCATACGACTGCATCTCTGTGACAATGGCAATTACCAGAGAACCAAGGTCGTTTTCTCCTTCCATCCGTTGACGCACAAAAATCTGTGCGGCTCGTTGGGCAATGTTTTGGTTGATTGCTTCGGGGATAAATTCTGTATCTAGCCACCGTTGTAAGCGTTCTCGTAACCATTCACCTTCGAGCAGAGGGTTTTCAGGCGGTGGTAAGGTAATGGGTGGAATTGGTTGAGTCATCTTTTTTATTTTAAACCCAGAGGGACGCGGAGGGAAACGCAGAGGAACGCGGAGGATGATTGCTAGCATCAAATGGCGTTTCTCTAGTGTTTTTTTTATATTTATTTATGCAATATGATATCGACGCTATTGTTGAGGGTTATGCACAAGGCTATTTTCTCATGGCTGATGAGCGCGATCGCCTGAGTTGGTATGCAAGTCGCGATCGAACTTTTATTCCTTTGGATGAACGGTTTCGCTACCCTAAGTCTTTGCAGCGTGTCCTGAATCAAGAGCGTTTTAGTGTGGCTATTAATCAGGACTTTCAAGCTGTGGTGGCTGGATGTGCTGACAGAGAGACAACTTGGATTTCACCGGAATTACAAAAGATTTACTGGCTACTTTACCAGAGTGGTTATGCTTTTAGTTTTGAAACTTGGCAGGGTGATGAGTTAGCTGGGGGAATTTTAGGGATTGTTATTGGTGGGGCTTTCATTGGCGAGTCGATGTTTTACCGGATTCCTGAAGGCTCGAAGGTAGCGATGGTAAAGTTGGTGGAAAGATTGCGCCAGAGGAAATTTGTGTTTTTTGATGCCCAAATGATGAATCCACATTTGGAGAGGTTTGGGGCTTATCGGGTTGAGGATGAAGAATATCAAGGTTTACTTAAGCAAGCGTTGCAACGTACTTGTAACTTAGTGTAGGTGTATAAAGATAAGTCAAGTTACCTTTATGCTGTCTGTAGGGTATAGGGTAACACTTGAAGCATGGTAGTATATATGTGTTATAAATATCAAAGATTATATCAGGATCACTACCGACATGGATTTATCTGTACTGGCTTTACAAGCAGTAAATATTGTGCTTTATACAATTGATAAGGTTACAGATGGCGCTTTGGAGAAGGCTGGAGCAGATGTCCTAGAATTTTTAAAAGCAAGATTTCAAGATAGGCTTCAAGTTGAGAAAGCCAAAGAAGAACCCAAGCTTTTAGAAGCTGCAATTGTAAGTGAAGCAGAATTAGACAAGAAGTTCCAGGAAGAGTTAGAAAAATTGGTTACTCGATATCAGCAAACACAAAACAACTTTAATATTTCTCAAAACACAGAATCAGGTGTCAATCTTAATGTTAATAACAATCCAGGTACAGTTATAGGACAACAAATAGGTCAGCAATTTTTTCGTTAACCAGCTTTATCTTGATCTTCAGAACTCAGATTTAGTAGAAAACAGGAACCTACTTAAAAAGCTCCTAAACTACATTAAAGTAATTATATTTTTGATATGCTCTCTATTTTTCTGGTTTCTGTTTGGTTGGTTAGCTGACTATTCCTTCCCGTTTGCTCAAGCCATAGAATTATTGCTTGCTTGTTTCAAAGGTACTGTTTCAGCAAGGATTAACAGTTTACAGCAGCAATTACAAAGAACAGATATAGTTTCTCAACCAGATAATCAACAGCAAGTTCAGAAGCTGAATAACTTAGAGTCTCAAGCATGGCTTTATGAAGGTATTTTAGAACGTCTTGCCGAAGATCCCTCTATAAATCATGAAAAAATTGCAAGAACACTTGAGGCATTAGAGCATAAAAGAAGCGAAATTTTACAAGAATTAGTGCCTCGAAGACCACGTAAATACAGTATTTTAGCAGGCATACAGGATTCTGCCCGTTTTCTGTTAGCTAGCCAAGCTGAAAAGGATTATGAACGGCTTGAAAGGATTGTAACTAATCTAGTTATTTTTGTCAGAAGCACACAGCCCTCAGAGATTATACTTTCTGAGCTAATTGAAAAATTAGCTTTGGAGATAACACAAAATGCTAATCAAATTAGTCCATATCGTCTTCGGCTTGCTTACAAAATTGATGATTTAATAAGGGTTTTATCAGCAAAGCTGATTTTAGGTGATAGTTCTATAACTGATAGTACCTATCAAAATATAATTAACGAATTACGCTCTCGAATCAATCTTTTATCTGAGCAGTTAAAGAGCTTACTTACAAGTAGACAAGATAATAAAAATGAATTAAATAAATATATTAAAGAAATTTCTAACCTTACTACAAAAATTTCAGATTTATATAAAACTATATACAATTTAGATGCTGATCTATCTGCTGTACGGAAGAGTAATCAAAATATAATAGAGTTATCTAAAAAAAAGCAATCTCAAATAGATAGCTTAGAAAAATTAATATCTAAATTACAAAAAGATATTCAAAATTCAACAGATATTGAGCAAATAAAACAAGGGAAAATTAATTATTTAGAAAACAAATTGTCCCAACTGAATCAACAGAAATCAGATTTAGAGAAAAGAATTCAAGATATTAATGACTATGGCCAAAGTAAAAAATCCGAAGTTGAGAACTTGCAAATTGAAAAGTCTCAGCTAAGTTCTCAGAAATCAGAGTTACAACGCCAATACCAAGTATTATATCAACACTATCAACAGCAACAAAATGAGATAGCTAAATTGAAGGAGCAGATAAAAAATCTTTCTCAAATTAGTCGTTCAGAATCCTCTAGCCCTACCAATAGAACACTACAACAGCCTATTAAGGAAACTAGGGAAAAAATAACTCCCGAAGAGTATGATAAAATCTATAACAAGGATGACTATATACCCGTAAAAGCACATTATCGAAATGGATCACCTGTCAAAGCACACTACAGAAGACGACGAGCTAGATGAGCATACAGCCGCGCAATTAATATCTTAATTCTTTTCGGGAGGGAGCGATCACCATTTTATAACAGATATTGTAAGTTGGATTTACTAGCTAAAGCCAACACATTTTATGCCCATAATGCAGAGAAGCATCACATATGCTAGGTTAAAGATTATCTCCGAGTGAAACCCTATGTCAGACTTACTTGGAAGAATTACAGTTAATCCCAAACAATGTGGTGGCCGTCCCTGTATCCGGGGCATGAGAATTCGAGTATCAGATGTACTCGACTTGTTTGCGGCTGGACTCAGTGCCGAACAAATCTTAGAAGAAATGCCCGATTTGGAAGCGGATGATCTTAAAGCAGCACTTGTGTACGCTTCACGTAAGCTCAATCATCCCGTTTTGGTTGCATGACAATCTGGGTAGATGCACATCTGTCACCCGCAATTGCAACTTGGATCACCATCACATTCGGCATAACCGCATTAGCTTTGCGTGATGTTGGGCTGAGAGATGCCGAAGATCCTGAGATTTTCGAGGCAGCTAGGGCTAGAAGAGTCATTTTCATCACCAAAGACAGTGACTTTGCTGACTTAGTTGATCGTCTTGGAACACCGCCACAAGTTATCTGGTTAACATGTGGCAATACGTCAAATGCCCGATTGAAAGAGATTCTCAATTCAACATTGCTAGAAGCATTAGAGCTTTTGCGATCTGGTGAAGCATTAGTCGAAATCAGAGGGGATTAACGGTGGAGGCTAACCAAAGCGATCGCAGTTTAACAAACCTACTGCACCGTAACGTAGTTGGAGGTTTCTTGGTTTACCTTAAAGATATAATCGCTAAACTAGCATTGCTATGAGTGTTGTAATCTCAGACGAAATTCTCCAAGCATCTCAGCTTACCCCAAGCGAGTTTTGTCAAGAAATTGCGCTGTTCCTATTCCAGACAGGACGCTTAACGATAGGCTACGCCAGTCAGCTTGCGGATATGCAACCCAATAGTTTTCGCCAACTCCTCAAGCAGCGAAACATCCCTCTCTACTCTTACAATGTTGAAGACTTTGAATTGGATTTGAAAAATCTGCGAGAGCTTGGAAGGCTGTGATTGTTATTAGCGATACGTCGGCAATCACAAATTTGGCAGCAATTCAACACTTGCAACTTCTGCCTCAACTCTACACTCAAATCACTATTCCAGAAGCGGTATTCTGTGAGCTTACCGACTTCGATCCTCTCGTTCCTGGAACCTCTGAAGTTCAAACTGCTTCTTGGTTGGAAGTTCGGCAAGTTACAAACCGTGAAATTGTTAAACGCCTTCGAGATGAGGTGAGATTAGACGCTGGAGAGTCTGAGGCAATCGCCCTTGCCTTAGAACTGAGTGCTGATTTGCTATTGATTGATGAGCGTCGAGGTCGAGCAGAAGCTAATCGCCTGGGGTTGAGGATTACTGGATTGCTGGGTATTTTGATTGAGGCAAAACACCAAAATCTCATCGTTGCTGTCAAACCGTTGATGGATGCCTTGATTACTACATCAGAGTTTAGAGTATCTCCAGCCTTGTACAATCAGATTTTAGATATGGTAAATGAAGGTTGACTAAGCAATATAATTTCTCTGAGATGGATAGAGCGATCGCTCAATTTTCTCTTCAGGTACGATGGAAATAGGTTCTAGTGCGATCGCTAATATTGTAAGCTTGATTGACACTAGGAAACCTAACATCTTTTTCCATTCATAATTTTAACCACTTGCATCATCATAAGTGCGACGACGAATAGCCCGTCGTAGACATCGCTCCATTTTTTAGATGCTCACAATGTAGAGAAGCATCACATTAAATTAAGCGATCGCACTCTCAAATCCTTTACACTTTTTCTTCAGTAACTAATGTCAGACTAACCCATTCGCCTTTATCGTCATAGCTGCGAATCATCCTCTGGCGCAGGTTTGGCTGGATTAACCAACCCGCTTCCAAAAATAATGGTTGACGTAATTGCACCTTTAGAGGAGAAGTTGCAGAAGCGCCATCAGGTAACAATAATACTTGTACTTGCTTTTGGGGATCTTGATCAAAGAGAACGATGGAACCTTTGATGCTAGCAGTTGAGGTAATTGTACGTTCCCCAAAAGAGGTACTTTGAATTAATCGCACAGTATCATCAAGTTGTATTTTTAAAGTTGTAGAGTAAATATCAGGCGAACGCAAATCTCGATATATTGTTACTCCTTGTCCTTGCCATTCTCCCAACAAATCATTTATCTGCAAAGGTGGACGTTCTGTTGCTGGGGTTCTGGCTAGATGTTCTCGAATTAGAATTAGTCTACTTAGATTACCAGTCTTATCAAACAGTTGCACCAGACGTAAGCGACGATTTCCATGAACAAAAGCGAGTTCTGCACCGAATTCTGAAAATGGCCCTAGCTGAATTAAACCCTCAGAAAATGAACCATTTTCAAAAAAAAGTAGACCTCCTCCCACTGAACTATATTCTTTGACTAAATCATCTCGTCCCGAACGGCACAAAGTTAAGCGCACTGTCTGGTTATTGTTTAAACCTTCTAGGGAAAGATGGCTAGGAGTATCGTTCAGAAGTGTGCCTTCAGGAGAAAAGTTGGTAAATGAACCTTCCCATACACCGAGATTTTGCAGAAAACATTCCCATTGCGATTTCATAAGGTTTTGTCATTAGTCATTTGTCATTTGTCCTTTGCAATGGCCAATGATTAATGATTAACCTTTGGCAAAACGTCGGACAGCGAATAAGCTTCCCATTAATCCTACAGCTGCACCGAAACTTAAGAGAATCAGAGGTAAGAGTAAAATTTGGGCTGGACTGAGTTGCACCCCGTTGGTGATAGCTTGAATAAATTCAGGTTGATTGGCTAGCAACTTACCGAGAAACTGTTGAATCACTGAAATAAAACTCCAAGCGATCGCACCACCAACCAAACCGAAGGTAATCCCTTGTAAAATAAATGGGAGGTAAATCCAAGCAGACGTTGCTCCCACTAGTTGCATAATTTCAATTTCCTGGCGTCGGGCCATGACAATCAGCCGAATTGTCGTAGTAGTTACTGCGATCGCTGTTAAAGTTAAAATAATTGTAATTGTTAAAGTAATCCAGTTCAGACCTTGGTGCAATTGGGCAATGCGTTTAACTGCTTCATCCACATACTGCACCGTCTCAACTCCCGGCAATTTAGCCAACTGCGTTGCTAAAGTTGGTACAACTTGAGAATTACGCGCTTTTACCTTTATCTCATCAACCAGAGGATTCTCACCTAGCTGCTGTGTAGCCCCCTCTATATCAGAAATTCTCATTTCCTTAACTAACTTAGTCCAAGCTTGCTCTTTAGTAATGCTTTGTATCGCCGCCACCTCTGGCATTGTTGCGATTAGTGGCTCAATGGTTTCGACTTGCGTATCCGGTTCGAGATAAACTGAAACTTCTAGCTGACTACCAAACTGATAGAGGAGTTTTTCAACTTGCCAAGAGGTTTGCAAACTCAAGCCGAATAAAAACAGCAACACTGTTACAGTACTTACAGCTGCCCAATTCATCCAACCTCCCCGCAGTAAACCGAGGAAAGTTTCTTTTAGCAGGTAGTCAAGTTTCGTAAAAGATTTAAACACACATCACCTCAAAATTTGAATGAACTTAGCGTGTTGACGTTAAATTTAGCTTTTGCGTCTTTGCGTCAATAACATCACTATTTATAGTCAATAGTGCCAAGTTTGCCAATACATCAGCTTTTATACATTTCTACTTCCTTGCTGCTTTGCTCCTGCTGTCTCGACGATTTACCTCGCCCTTGTGCCATTCACTATAGATAAACTCACTATCGCTCCCACAGTTATTAATAACAATTGGCTACCTGTTCTGCTTCCTAAGCAATTTTACTGTTTTTACAACTGACTTTAAAAAAGGGGGAAAATAGTTTGGTAATTCTACGATGTTTACTATCTCAGAGGAGGTGTAACTTTAAAGGAAGAAACAAGGTTTATTGATTGAAGGAATTTTAAATTATGAACTTCTTAACTAAAGCCAATTTGAATAATAACTTATTAAGCCAAATCCGATATCAACTTGAGTCTGTAGAAATACATGATTATCATCTAGCCAAACTATTGTGCAAAGTAATTCCCTCCAATTGCCCTTTTGAAAGAACTGTTACAGTTTTCGGTCGGACTCTGTTCCAGATTCCACCTTTATGTAAAATTAATCCCCTCTATGAAGAAATAGTTGGTCTTCGTTTTAAGTCTTTATTATATTTAGTTAATGAATGTGGTGAGGATGCAAGAAAATATTGTTAAATATAGGTTTATTTCAATAAAAAATAGATTGAATAAATCTTCTTAATAAAAAAATATTGTATAGGAATCCTAGTTGCAATCAGAGGTGAATCAGAAATAGGTTGTCAAACGACTTACAATCAATTTCACATTAGGTAAGGCTCAGAAGCTTGAAAAGTACAGTTTGATGACTTTTGACTTTTGACACTTCGACTCCGCTCAGTGTTAACTTTTGACTTCCCCGAACGCGAACAGCGTCCCCAAGGGTTGAGGCTGACTCACCCGCCTGGAACTAAAGTTATTTGGCTTTCAGCTAAAGTCTACTGAAGTAGACTAAAGATTTTTGGCTATATTTTAATCATCTTCGCTACTAGACGCACTTGCGTTCGCTTAGAGCAAGTCAGACGCTCGTTCCTAACGCTACGCTATCGAGCGTCGGGAACCTCCGTAAAGCACTGTCTCCTCTACATGTATTTCAAAAATTAAATATGAGTCTTATAGAATAAAGATAGTAGGAATTTTCACCATCTAGCCATCAAGACTCATGCCTTCTGAAATTGCTGTAGAGAAAAAAAAGTTAAAAAATCCACCTTTGGAGCTTCATTATTTAGGCGATCGCGTCCTACGTCAAGCTGCAAAGCGAGTTGCGAAAATAGATGACCAACTCCGCCAAGTAGTGCGCGAAATGTTGCAAACTATGTATAGCAAAGATGGCATTGGTTTGGCTGCACCCCAAGTGGGAATTCACAAACAACTAATTGTCATCGACCTGGAACCAGAGGACGCAGCTAATCAGCCCTTGGTGCTGATTAACCCCACCATTAAACAAGTAAGCCGCGACATCTCGGTAGCCCAAGAAGGATGCTTGAGTATTCCCAACGTATATCTAGACGTAAAGCGCCCTGAAGTCGTAGAAATTGCCTACAAAGACGAATACGGTCGTCTCCGGACATTAAAGGCTAATGACCTTTTAGGACGCTGCATTCAGCACGAGATGGATCACCTTAACGGCGTGGTATTTGTAGACCGTGTGGAAAACTCCTTGACTTTAGCCCAGGAGCTATCTAAGAATGGCTTCTCGTATCAAGCGGTGAAACCAATAAAATAGGGGGCTAGTAGTGTATTTAACTCCAAAAAGCGGTTTATTCTTGGGTGGTTCTTGTGTAAGTGCGATCGCGGCTGTTGGTTCGATTTTTGAACTCAGTTACGGACGACCAGATTTTGGTTTCACAGCCACTGTGATTATCCTGGCATTGAGCGTTCCACTCACAGGATTATTTTTCTTTGCCGCAGTGAAGGACGCAAGAGCTAATATAAAATAAGCATCAGGTACATAAAAAGGTAAAAGGATTGAGTAAAAAGGCAAAATTCATTCTTTTACCTTTTATTTTTGCTCTCCATCTTCCACCGCCCCAAAAGCTTTTAGCGTCACTAAGTGCTTTGCCGTTAACCCTGTAACCCCAGCGATCGCTTCTAAAATAGAAGAATGCTGTCAACTCCCACTCAACTACTGCGACTGTCTCAAGGACAACTAAACTTACTAGAAGTTTGTCCGCGTAAATTCCAACATACTTACCTAGAACAACTAAATTCGCCCTCAAATCCAGAACAAGAAGAACGGCAAACTTTGGGTAGTCGCTTTCACTTGCTAATGCAGCAGCAAGAAATGGGTCTGCCAATTGATAGTTTCCTGCAAGCAGATGCTAAACTGCAAAGCTGGATGCTAGCTTTTGCTGATGCAGCCCCAGAAATTTTAACGCCTGCATCTGATAATCAAACTTTCCGTGAGAGTGAACACTACCGAACTCTGCAAGTTCAGGATTATTTGCTGACGGTTGTCTATGATTTATTGATTGCAGATAACCAACAAGCGCAAATTCTCGACTGGAAAACTTATCCTAAACCACCCAATAAACGCAAGTTAGAATCCAACTGGCAAACACGGCTTTATCTGTATGTATTGGCAGAAACTAGCGACTATTTGCCAGAAAATATTTCTATGACTTACTGGTTTGTCCAATCTGAGGGAAAACCACAAAATATTAAATTTAATTACAATACTGTTGAACATACACAAATAGCAAAGAAACTTAATCAACTGTTAAACCAGTTAACTATTTGGCTGGAAAATTACCAAATTAACCAGCAGTTTCCTCAAGTGGTAGAAGGTAGCAAAACCTGTGATTATTGTCAATTTGCCAAACGGTGCGATGCCTACGGCGGTAAACTACGCACACAAACAACTGAAGAAGCAGTGAAAGATTCATTGCCAAATCTTGACAGCATTCAAGAAGTATCACTTTGATTTGATTCGCATTCGATAAAACTAATCAATTCGTTACTTTGGTTAAAAATCAGTGCTTTTTCTCAAATTCAGGTAATTTTTGAACAAAGGCATCGTAATCAAAGACAAATGCTTTATTCTCCATTGACATTTTTTAAAATTCCTTGCCACCAAAATTTAACATAGTGGTGTTAGCTGACAAAATAAATGTTTTGTTAATATCGCTAAAATTCCAAAATCATGTATGTAAAGAAATTACAACTTCTAAATTTATGTCAACCTTTGACGAAACTGAAGCCATTTATGTCCGCGAATTACGAACACCAAAAAGCTGAAAGAGCCGGTTACAAGCGCTCGCGTCCAGCAATTCGCGCCCGTAAAGCCGATAGCGTCGCCAATGAACTAGTTCTCAATCCCCTAGCAGGTGAATCTCAAACAACCGAGGATCAATCTCCGATTTAACTATGCCAGAACAACAGCAGTGGACTATAGCAGCAACCGAACAACCCCCAGAGTGGTTTATCCAAGCGGTGAAACAGTATACACCCGCATCAAGTGGAATATATGCAGCACAATTGTTGTGGCAACGGGGAATTAAAGATCATCAACAATTAACAGCTTTTATTAACCACAAAGCTTATCAGCCAGCGAGTCCCTTTGAGTTTGGGCAAGAAATGCACTTAGCGATCGCCCGGTTGCAACAAGCATATAACATCAAAGAAAAAATTGCCATTTGGGGAGACTTTGATGCTGATGGGATTACCGCTACATCTGTACTTTGGGATGGATTGGGGCAACTTTTTACACAAAATACTCAGTTAATTTACTATATTCCCAATCGCCTGAAAGAATCTCACGGACTCAATAATCAAGGGATTGATAACCTAGCAAAACAAGGTTGTAAATTAATTGTTACTTGCGACACAGGCAGCACAAACATTGAGGAAATTATTTACGCCAAACAACTAGGCATAGATGTAATAGTTACAGACCATCACACCTTACCTGCCGAACGCCCACCCGTCGCAGCAATTATTAATCCTCGTTATTTGCCCAAAGAACATCAGCTGTTCAATCTTTCTGGGGTCGCGGTAGCTTATAAGTTAGTGGAAGCGCTATATCAAAGTCTGCCTAATATTGCAAAAAATCCGTTAGAGGATTTATTAGATTTAGTAGCAGTAGGATTAATTGCCGACTTAGTGCAGTTAAGTGGAGATTGTCGCTATTTAGCACAGATGGGAATTCAACGACTGCAAACAGATTTTCAACAGCCAGCAGCAGCGCGTCGGCGTCCGGGGGTGGGGCGATTATTAGAATTGTGCCAAAAAAGTGGCGATCGCCCCACAGATATTTCCTTTGGTTTGGGGCCAAGAATTAACGCCGTCAGCCGCATCCAAGGCGATGCCAGTTTTTGCGTTGAATTATTAACTAGTAGGGATGCTAAACGTTGTAACGAACTAGCCGAAGTTACAGAACTCGCAAACACCCGCCGCAAATCTCTGCAAAAAGATGTGCAAGCGCAAGTAGCACAAAAACTTACTCAATTAGACTTATCAACCACCAGCGTCATCGTCCTAGAAGATGCCCAATGGCCTGCGGGTGTCTTGGGCTTAGTTGCAGGACAAGTAGCACAAGAAACAGGCCGCCCGACTATTTTGTTAAGTACGGAAGGGAGTGGGGAATTGGGAGTAGGGAGTGGCGAAGAAGATTCCGCCCCTACTTCCTTAGCAAGGGGTTCCGCCCGTTCGGTAAATTCAGTCGATTTATACCAACTGGTAAAAGACCAAGCACATTTGTTACATCGTTTTGGGGGACATCCCTTTGCAGCAGGTTTGAGTTTGTTGGTGGAGAATATTCCTTTATTTACAGCAGCGATTAATCAGCAGTTGCGGCAATCTTTAGGTAGTACAACCCTAACGCCAAGCGTGCAAGCAGACTTGACGGTAACAGTCGCAGACTTGGGGAAAGAGTTATTTTTGGAACTGAAACTGCTAGAACCTTGTGGAATGGGTAATCCTGTTCCGAAATTGCTAATTCAAAATTGCTGGTTTGAAAATTCTTGGCATCGCAATCAGCAGGATTGGCAAGGGAAAAAGGTACAGTACATTAAAACCGAGTTTGATATTCGGGATGATTCCAGCAGAAGTGCTTTTCCTGGTATATGGTGGGGACACTACAAAGATGAATTGCCCATAGGAAGGTGTGATTGCATAGCAGAATTAGACTACAACACCTTCAAAAAACGTTATGAAATCAGATTAATTGCCGTGCGTCCCAGTGTAAACTCAGCACTCAACACTCGGAATTTACCACTCATCTTAGACTGGCGTAATTTAACTACTCCCCACTCCCAAGTAGAGAGGCGATTAATCGCGTCTCTACCGACTCCCCCACTCTTGCTTGAAGATTGTCCTACAAACTGGGATGATTTACGTGCATGGTTGCGGCGATGTTTAACGATAAATAGTTCGCAACAATTAGCGATCGCTTGGCCTAAACCCAACCTGCAACCACCCAATCAAATTTGGCTGACTCTTGTAGGAATTGCCAAATATCTTAGTCGCACAAATCAATTAGTTACCCGCGTCCAACTTTTAGAGAAAATCGGCATCACTGACCAAACCTTACTTGTAGGCATCAAAGCTTTAAAATATTTAGGGTTTACACTCAAACGACAAGACCGTTATCTGCAAATCACCTGGCATTCAAGCGATAGTGCAGAAAACTTGGCACAGACAGCAGTGGAACGATTTTTAGCTGCTGTCA
Source organism: Nostoc sp. (assembly GCF_035638895.1). Lineage (GTDB taxonomy): Bacteria > Cyanobacteriota > Cyanobacteriia > Cyanobacteriales > Nostocaceae > Nostoc. The sequence continues at coordinate 32,249 of NZ_DASQZC010000316.1, forward strand.
GAGAAGAACAATTTCAGCAACAGTATTTTGCTGAAGTTCCTTTATCTACTATTGTGGCGATCGCAAGTTCCGACAATTACATGGGTACAAACTTTTAAAAACCTGAGTTCGACTGGTATTTTCTTGATGAGAATTGCCAGCCTCAGATCCCCGACTTCTAGGAGAAGTCGGGGATCTTTTTGTTCACAAATGATTTAGGATTACTAGATGGTATACTAATCAACTGATGAGCTACATTACCACAGGCGAGCGCATTGGTTACGAGCCGGGGAAAACAGGAACAAGGACAAACACTTGTGCTACGGCTACTACAAAAACGGCTAGGAGAGTTACCACAACAGGTTCGGGGGCGCATTGAAACTCTTTCCCTAGAGCAATTAGAAGCACTTGGCGAGGCTTTATTGGATTTTACAGCCATTGAGGATTTACTTAACTGGTTGGAAGTAAATCAAACAACCTAGAAAATTCGGGTTTAATAAGTAATTAAGCGGACACGATCTGATTAAAAAATAAGCCTGTATTCATTACTGAATCAGGCTTTTGATGTTTATTAATACATTTGCACGAAGAACTTCAGTTTAATTACTGAACAACGAATCCTTCTGGTCTGATTGCATCTTCCAAATCAACCCCCATCAGGTTAACCCCTTGGATGTTTGCATTTGTGAGATTTGCCTTTTCCAAGTCTGCGCCCTGTAGGTTAGCCGTTTGCAGATTTGCTCCCAGCAGGTTGGCTTTCTCTAGGTCTGCATCAAATAGGTTTGCTCCCACAAGGTTTGCTCCCAAAAGGTTTACCTTGCCTAAATCTGCTCCTTGAAAATTTGCCCCTTGTAAGTTTGTTTGCTGTAAGTTAGCCCTTTCTAAGTCTGCATCTTGTAAGTTAGCACCTTCCAAGTTTGCCGCTTGCAGATTTGCGTCCTTTAGCATTGCTCCAGTTAGATTACATCCGGCACATTCATTGGTTTGTAATAAACGTCTAACGTTTTCTGCTACAGACACTATTGGGGATATAACCGGAGATATTACTGGAGCGAGTTCAGATTGCGTAGGTATAGATGGTGTTAGTGTTTGAGCTTTAACTGCTTGCTGGTCAAAGAGCGAAAATCCTGCTATAAGTAACAGAAATGCTGCTGTTACGATCCACCGAGTTAATTTTTTAGAATTTGATTGATTCATTAGTTCCTTCCTATGATGATTTGATTCGTAGTGGTGTGCTTGCTTTTATAAGAGCCATCAATAATGTGCTTTATTCTTACTTTAGATAACTTGATTGATAAAATCAAATATTATTGTGATTGCAATTGATAAATTCAAGTGATTAAAAAATCTTTTTAGATGGAAAGCGATCGCTAACTTTTTTGGTTACATCTGGGAAATAGCACCCATCAATAATTTTGAGTTTTCAGATCGGGTGCCGCAGCTACGCCCGTCGTAGACATCGCCTCATGCTTAATGAGAAAGCATTGCCAGACTGGGTAAAAGCCGATATGTTTCACTTTTAATTAAGATAGAGAGTCCCAAGTAGATTAAGACAAAGGGAAAGATTTTCCGACCATAGCGAGTTAAAACGGGAGCCATGAGAGGATTACGAGTCAGGTTGTAAGACAGTAAGCACCACGCCCCAACAGTAAAGTAGCAAACACACAGAATTACACCCAAACTTGGAAGATTGCTACTGGCAAACAACGGTACATAGATCCCAATGTTGTTTCCTCCATTGGCAATAGTCACTGCGGAAACGCGATAGGTTTGCGGATCTCGGATGGTTGCTAATAGTGATTTCTTCTGCCGTCCAGATTTTACAGGAGAGGTTAAGTCAACTGACACAGCTTGCACTGTCTCGCCTTCCTCTTCTCGACTCATGAAATTACTGATACCAATGGCGATGGGAAGCAAACCTAGTAACCCAATCCAGGTGCTGGGAACAATCAGACCGCCAAAGAATCCAGGAAGACTAGCACATACTAAGGTAGTGAATCCAAGAAATTCACCGATCACAATATGCTTAGGACGAAAGCTGCGATTTACTTTTCCGAAGAAAGCTGTCAAATATAAATTGTCGTCAAAGGTGGTTGCAAAAGCGACAGAGATTCCAATAATTAATGTACTAATTAGCCAACTCATAATTGTTGCTCACGATAATTCAATGCTGTTTGTCTTAGTCCTTCTCTGCTCCCGGATGTCAAGGCAGTTCAGGAGATTTTGTGACTGTTCTACCTAACGACCACCGATCGCCATTTCTCCAGTTTTTAGAAGCTATTGCCTCTAATCAGATTGGTGATTTTTTTCTCAGCAAGGTACCTTGGGAGTTCATGAAGTCAATATTATGGCTTTCACCCTAATAAGAGCAAATACTCTTGTTTTTTAAAACGATAAATAAAAGTGATTCATAACTTAACGATTATGTTTACCTTGTGTTCTCGTTCCTGGAATGCATTTATTGAGGCTCTGATTCAATGTCTTACCCGAAGCAGCAGCCCTAATGACCCACAGAGCATGGGAACGAGAGAATACCTAAATACTGAGTTTGAGAAGTTTCTCTGCATAGTTTACCGCCGTAGGCACCGCTCCTATTGAAGAGATGGTAAGTGGTTTTCTGTCGGTAAAGTTTAAAATATTCTTGACGGCTAGCGTTCAACATCAGTTAATATGACTAATCGCGTGGCTTCAGTTTTAAAATTTACAGTAATGTTTAATATTTAACTTGTAATTATGCTAACCAGTGTTGACCGTTTATTATTTGTCCGGCGAGTCCCAATTTTTAAGGAATTGCGGGATGATTTTATTGTGCGGCTCACTTCAGTAATGAACGAATTGTCATTTCCAGCTAATTACACGATTTTTCGTCAGGGAGAAGAAGGGCGATCGCTCTATATTGTTGTGTCAGGCCGAGTTAAAGTACACATCGGCAATAAACAGTTAGCAGAGGTGGAACAGGGAAAATACTTTGGTGAGATGGCAGTATTTGATACTCAACCTCGTTCCGCCAGCGCAACGACTTTAGAACCTTGTGAATTTTTAGAACTGACCCAAGAGCAGCTGTATGATGCGATCGAAGAAACTCCCGAAATTGCGGTGAATATCATTCGTGAGTTATCCCGTCTGATTCGCAAGTTGAATGACGATCTAAGTGTCACCTCTTTACGGAGTTAATTCTCTGATAGTTTTTAATTCACCCTACTGGGTTTTATGCTTATTTCCACGTTTCTATAGATGCTAGTTTTCGACATTCTTGAAGAAACTGCTGGGGAATTTCTCTACTTTCTCCCCAGTGCGAATGCACATAAGAAGCATGAACATTTGCAGGCAAACCCCATCCCTCGCATCCCATATTTTCCTCACAGTCGTAGCGAGAAGTTTCAAATAAGGGCTGAGTAGGATTTAAAGTTAAATGGGAACGATGAAACTCATGTCCGTAAACAGTTGTACCTGCCTTGACTAACAAATTATCTTGCAAAGCTACTGCCCGACGATAGCCTAAAGTTAAACGCCCACCCATTACAGCAGATGTTGGTAAAACTCCCGCCATTGACCAAGATTTACCCTCAAAATCGATAATTTGCTCACATAAATACATTAATCCTCCGCATTCAGCGATCGCAGGCATTCCTTGAAGAATTGCTGTTTTCACTGCATCACGAACGCTAGTATTTTCTGCTAATTCCTGGGCAAAAACTTCTGGGAAACCTCCACCAAAATACATTCCCTGCACATCTTTTGGTATTGCAGCATCTTCTAAGGGACTCCAGAAAACCAGTTCTGCGCCAAGTTGTTGCAGCAAATCAAGATTGTCTTGATAGTAGAAATTAAAAGCGCGATCGCGGGCTACTGCAATTCTGACTGGGGATGAGGGAAGATGAGGAAGATGAGAGGCATGAGGCAGAGGTTCTGATTTTAATAAAGGTAATAAGTGTTGCCAATCAAAGCAAGTATCTCCTAAATCAGCAAGACGATTAATTAAAGCGTTGAGTTCGGGAAGTTCTGCTGTGGGTACTAAACCCAAATGGCGATCCGGAATTGTGATGTTATCTTGACGCCGCAGTACGCCGAGAACCGGTAATTGTAAGGGTTCGAGAGAATCTTTCAGTAGAGATAGATGGCGATCGCTCCCCACGCGATTTAATACTACCCCAGCTATTTTAATTCGGGGATCAAAAGATCGATAACCGTGAGCGATCGCAGCTACAGAACCAGATAAACGACTACAATCAATCACCAACACCACAGGTAAATCTAAAAGCCGCGCAATGTGTGCCGTACTTGCAAAATCTGTTGGACATTGGTCATTAATCAATAATTCTTCTCCCCCTGCTTCCCCTGCTCCCTCATCCCCACTCCCCACTCCCCATTCCCTACTCCCCTTCACTCCATCAAATAACCCCATCACCCCTTCGACTAGGGCATATTCACTCAGTTGGCTATGACGGGCAAAACATTGCTGAACGTAGGCTTCAGAAGTCAGCACTGGGTCTAAATTCCGACAAGGACGACCAGTTACGTGTTGATGAAACATCGGATCAATGTAGTCTGGGCCTACCTTGAAAGATTGCACCAGGCGATCGCGACGGCACAAAGATGCTAAAAGAGTGAGCGTGACTGTTGTCTTACCCACCCCACTACGTTCCCCAGCAATAACTAAAGCCATAAATAAAACAAATTAGTATGCAGCAACTATTATTGACTATTGGCTGTGTGTCTATCGTCGCTTTTTGCAAAAGCAGATGCACCAGTTTCTAAAACCAACTAACTCAAACTTATACCAATTAGAAATAAGAAAACCAACCAATTAGGGGAGTTAAGCTGAAAAAATTTGTCTAATAATATAGTTTGAGATTAGCCAAGACTCAGATAGCAATAAGCTACCAGAAAAGGAACGTTTTATGATAGTTGTGCATCATCTTAACAACTCGCGATCGCAGCGTGTGCTGTGGCTGCTTGAGGAATTAGGTATCGAATACGAGATCAAATTCTATGAACGCGATGCAAAAACGATGCTAGCACCAGAGTCACTGCGCCAAGTTCATCCGCTTGGCAAATCACCAGTGATCACAGATGCAGACGTCACGGTTGCTGAGTCGGGCGCGATCGTCGAATATCTAATTGATCGCTACGGCAATGGTCGCCTAGTTCCGCCATCCGATACACCGGAGCATCTGCGCTATAAGTATTGGCTGCATTACGCCGAAGGCTCTGCAATGCCACCTTTAGTAATGCGGCTGATATTGAACAATTTTGGTGCAGGCGAGAGCAGCGTGGTAAGCGGATTCGTCGCGCCCCAGATCAAACTTCACTTTGATTACGTAGAAAGTGAACTGCGTAAAAATACGTGGTTTGCGGGCGAGGAATTTACCGCCGCCGATATCCAAATGAGCTTTCCCTTGGAAGTAGTCGCTATGCTCCCCGAAGAGGTGGAGACCCGACCAAAGCTCAAAGAATTTACCCTGCGTATTCATGCACGACCTGCTTACAAACAGGCACTTGAGCGTGGAGGTCAATACGACGTATCTTTTCAATAAAAATTCCTCCCTTCCTGGGTCGGGAAGGGAGGTAGGGGGGTTAGACCTGAATTAATGAGCCAATTTGAAAATATTTGCTGTCACTCCTAGACTTTCTTCAAAAAGCGACTCGCGGCCCCAGCGTTGCACCTGCTGACTCAGCAAAGCTTCCGCTTTTTGTTCCGAAAGTGAAGTTACCTGTTGAAACAGACCGGCAGATTGAGCGCCACCGTGGGTTTCCATTCGCATACAACCACCAGTTTCTGAGCAGATAACTGTACCACAGTCTGCCTGGGGATTTGTCGAACTGAGGCGCAGGGCAATCAAGTCACCAACAATATCGCCCACATCAGCAACCGGAACTCCTGCTAACTCGGCTTCTACTTGTCGCTGCTCTTGAGCAATAAAACGGATGCGAGTGATGTCATAATCACCGCTTTCCTTTTCATAAGAAACTGGCTGCCATTGCAACCGACTTGCCAGCCAACTCAAAAACAGCAAAGCTTGAGCGGGATTGCCTTTTTCGTAATCAATCGTAACGCGGTCAATTTCTTTGAGGGCGGCGCGACGGTTGGGTGAGTCGTAAGCCTCAGCTGTCAATTCCTGCCATGATGCGAGGCGACGCCAGTTTAAATCAGCTAAAGGTACACCTGTTTCTACTAACTCTTGTAGGCGCAGTAAATCGCTTTCTGGCTCATTAAAGTTGCAAGAATCTACAATCACATTATTGCAGACTGCTGCTAGGCGCTTGAATAGACCGTTGTTAGGGTCTGGTGTTGCCTTCCACCAGAGAAACTTTGGCAAGCCGCCAATCAACAATGCCGGAATCATACCACCGATGCGTTCTAAAGCAGCAGCAGTTCCACTGAGAGTGATGTATTCGCAGCAGATAAGTGTGCTTGACGATTGCTTTTGAATGGGGCAATAGGCAGAAACTTGAGCCTTAACCCCTTCATCTTCGCCAGCAATGGGAAATAGCGCAATGATGCGGCAGGGGTTGCGGAGAGCGATTTCATCGGCAATTCTGGGGCTACCGCCACTTAACCCAGCAGCAGGATGTTCAGCTCCAGTCCCGCTTCGCTGACCTTTAGCAAATTCTTCTCGTAATATAGTCAGAGTTTCTTGTGTTCCTGTTCCAGTTTGTGGCAAACTATGTTTTTTTTGGAATTCCCGCAATGCTGCCACCATCTGTGGCCCTAAAATCCCATCAATTGGGCCGTTGTAAAATCCCAAAGCAGCTAACAAATACTGAGTTTCTTCTGGTTCGTAGACCACTAAAGTAAATGTAGTTGCCCTAGTAGCACTGGGAAGTCCACCGTCCTCGCCAGTAATACCGTAACTTTGCCAAATTTGATTGAGTTCGGCATCTATTTCGTTAAGCGAAATATCTTTCGGTGCCTGGAGTGAGAAAATTGTAGAAGCTTGGAGAGCCATAGGAGATTTTGGATTTTGGATTTTGTCATTTGGATTTTGTCATTTGTCATTTGTCATTTGTCATTTTTTTTACTAGTGACTAATGACTAATGACTAATGACTAATATTTACAGTCTGCGCCAGCGACGGCCATCCTGGTTAATTAAGAGTTCTGCTTGTTCTGGTTCCCAAGTACCGGCTTCGTACTGGGGAATATTATTAGGATCGGCGGGTGCATCCCAAACGGAAAGGGCTGGTGTTACTACTTGCCAAGCTGCTTCTACTTCATCCGCCCGTGTGAACAATGTTTGATCGCCCATCATACAATCAAGGAATAGGCGATCGTAGGCATCGGATGTTGCTTGGATGCCAAAGGAACCATAACTAAAGTCCATATCAACGGAACGGGTGCGGAATTCTGCCCCCGGCATTTTGACATCAAAACGCAGGGAAATACCTTCATTTGGCTGAATCCGCATCGTCAAAATGTTGGCGTTTGTCTGTTGGGCGGCAGATTGGAACATCCGAGATGGAACTTCGCGGAAGTGAATGGCAATCTCACTCACTTTTTTCGGCATCCGCTTTCCGGTACGCAAGTAGAAAGGAACACCTTTCCAGCGCCAGTTATCCACCAAAAACTTCATCGCTACATAAGTGGGTGTGGTGGAGTTGGGGTCAACGCCTGGTTCTGTCCGATACCCTGGCACTGCTTGACCTTTCATCCAGCCAGCACTGTATTGACCACGGACTGCTGACCGCGACAGATTGTGAACATCAGCTAAACGAGTAGCTTGGAGTACCTTCACTTTTTCTGTACGGATGCTATCGGCATCCATTGCATTAGGTGCTTCCATTGCCGTTAAGCAGTAAAGTTGCATGAGGTGATTTTGCAACATATCCCGCAGTGCGCCGGCGCTTTCATAGTAACCAGCCCGGTCTTCCACACCCACGGTTTCTGCCACGGTAATTTGTACGTGGTCAACAAATTGACGATTCCACAAGGGTTCAAAAATCGCATTGGCAAAGCGAAACACCAGCAAATTCTGGACTGTTTCTTTACCTAAATAGTGGTCAATGCGGTATACTTGGTTTTCTTTGCAATATTTCTGTACCACTTGGTTAAGACTTTGGGCAGAAGCCAAGTCCCGACCAAAGGGTTTTTCAACTACTAGACGATGTTTGTAAGGATCTTCTAGCATCCCGCCGCTTCCTAGCTGCTTAATCGCTTCGGGAAAGAATGAGGGGGCAACGGAGAGGTAGAACATGCGATTACCTCGCGTGCCCCGTTTTTCGTCTAATTCACTCAATAAGGTTTTCAGTTTCTTGTAGCTTTCGGGGTTGTCTATATCCCCAGGACTGTAAAACAGACCTTGAGAGAAGTCTTGCCAAAGTTCCCCTAAATCGACATCAGGATGTGCCTCTTCCATGCCCTTCTGCATTTGTTCACGGAAGTATTCATGGCTCCATTCTCGACGCGCTACGCCAACAATAGTAGTTTCTGGCGGTATCCGCCGTTCTCGCCGCAATTTGTAAAGTGCTGGCACTAGTTTGCGCCAGGTGAGATCACCAGAAGCGCCAAAGATAACTATAATCTGGGGTTCGGGCATCCCTTGTTGTTGCAGACCAACGCGCAA
>NZ_DASQZC010000317.1:0-2222 GCF_035638895.1 Nostoc sp.
TTCCCATCGCGCGTAAAAGTGACGCTGGTAACTCCAGCACTATGCCCCGATAAGGTTCGCAGTAGCTTACCCTCCAGATTCCACAGTTTGATTGTCTGGTCTAAACTAGCAGAAGCGATCGCTTTCCCATCGGGCGACCAAGCTACACTTAAGACTGCATCATCATGTAAGAGCAAGGTTTTAAGCACCTTACCATCCCGATTCCACAATATCACCGTCTTGTCAGCACTCCCGGAAGCAATGGTTTGTCCATCAGGTGACCAAGCGACACTTAAAACTGCACCATTATGTCCCTGCAAGGTTTTGAGCGGTTTACCATCCCGACTCCACAGTTTCACCGTCTTGTCGCTACTGGCCGAAGCAATAATCTGACCATCTGGACTAAAACTGGCGCTATTCACGACACCTTGATGCCCTAATAGAGTAGCAAGCAGTTGACCCTCTCGACTCCAAAGTTTTACCGTCTTATCTTGACTGGCGGAAGCAACGATTTGGCTATCTGGGCTGAAACTGACGCTATTAACTACATCTTCATGCCCCGATAACGTTTTGACCAAGCTACCATTGGGATGCCAAAGTTTGATTGTAGTATCCGCACTGGCTGAGGCAATTAAAGAGCGATCGAGGCTAAATGTAACACTATTTACCCCAGATATATGCCCGTCCAAGCGGTTATATTCTCTTAACCCGGAAACTGCTTGATATAGTGCCGTCTGTACTTGCTCTTTGGTATTGGAATCTACCCAAACTGTTTGTTGTAATTTTCTTCCTGCTTTTAAACCTTCTTTTAAAGCATCAATACCTTTTTGCGATGCAAATAAGGCTTCACTAGATGCGCTGAGGGTTTTAATTTCGCTATCTACTGCTGTGACGATGGAAACACTTAATCCTAATATGGCGAGAACAGAAGCAGTAAGTGCAATTTTCAATGAACGATTTAATTGAGCTTCACTCAGCCTTTGTTTCTTTTGACTTTCTGCGAGTTTAGCTGTTAATTCTTTTTCTTTAAGTTCAGCTCGTAATTGCTCAATTTCTAACTGACTTAATTCTTCGCGCTTGTGTAACTCCCGTAATTCTGTTAATAAATCCAAACCCTGTTGGGGATGAGGATCTACGAATTGCGATCGCTGCTCATTTTGGCTAAGTTCATTCTTAAGCCGCTCAATCTCACCTTGACTCTGTTCTACTTTGTAGCGCAGCTGGTTAAGTTGTACCTGTAAGCTCGATTCTTGTTGTTGCAAGTAGCGAATCAAGTCTACTAAATAATCATGAATCAGTTGATAACGTTCTGGTACATCAGGGAATAGTACCACTAAACCGGAGCTAACTAAAATCTCTAATACTAACTCTAATTTACTAACATCTTCTAATTCTGCTAATTGCGCCGCTAACTCAGCACGAGTTTTAAAAGGTCGGTTGTTACTTTCATCTGTTAATAAGTATAAGACAAGTAACGCGGCTCGTTCATTTTCTGGGCCGCAGTCTTTAATCAGTTCCTTAAGATATCGCTCGATGAGTTTGTTCGGTCTATATGGCTGATATTCTTCTAGTGTAGTAATTCGTTCATCTTGAATTTGCGCTCCTACAACTTGCAATTCAATGGGGCGGACTTCTCCAAATCCTGTGGATAAATCTTCGATTAAGGCATCAATTAAAGCAGGCTCTAAATTAAACTGCGATCGCTCCGTCAATTTTCGGATAATTGCTTTAGCATATTCTGGCGAAAAATTATTTAATTGGTAGCGAATATGCTTGTCAAGAATATTATTATTAATCGCTTCTAGTGCTGAAACATGTTTAAAGTCTAATAAACGGTGTAAATAATCTTCTCGTAAAGAAAGAATAACTTTAACAAAGGGTATATTCAAACAGTCGCTAATAAATTTATCAAATTCTTGCTTCTGATTGCGATCGCTATAACCAAAGAAAAATTCTTCAAACTGGTCAAAAATTAAAACTGTGATCAGATGGTTATCAGCATTTTCTTTTAGTTGTTGTAAAATTTCAAAGATGGTGATGGGTGTGTCAGAGTAGGGCAAAACTTCCGCTTCAATAGCTGCTTCTGGCACGATGTCAGCATAGATGGCAAGGGATGCGTCATTAGACATCGCCTCACTTAAAGATTTTCCTAATTCCCGCGCCCAATCTGTGTAAACTTGCAGTACCACAGGTACAGCTATTTGATCACCAATAGCTCGATTTTGCAGTGCTGGAACTAACCC
>NZ_DASQZC010000318.1:0-1802 GCF_035638895.1 Nostoc sp.
TCAAAAACGCTTCCTAGGGGATAGGCAGATCAATTGACGTGTTTGGGCCTTTGCCCGAGCCATTGGTACGATTTTGCCTAAAGTATTTTGGTCAAAGATTTAACACGAGACTCGAGTGTCAGGATCCGGGATGATGGGGCAGGTCTGGACCTCGGAAGAATAGAAGCCCTGGCGCGAAAGCGAGGCATCCTGGAGAAGGGCACTGCAACCGACGATGACATTGCTGCCTTCATTTTTCATTCCGGGCTAAGCACGGCAGAAAAGGTGACAGATATCTCGGGCCGCGGGGTTGGAATGGACGCTGTCAAAGCCCTGGTCGAGGCTCATGGCGGGAAAGTGGCCATTACCTTTTTAGGATCAAGGAAGGGCAATCACCGTTGTTTCGAATTGACCATTCAGCTTAGAAAAATCTCATCAGCGTCTGAAGGCGTGAAACTTTCAGATTATCCTATAACCGCTTGAAGTCAGAGATATAACCAAAAGATGTGGATGAGTTGAAGGAAGGCAGCGTATCTCCCATAATGTCAAGGTTACGGGTTGTCGGGGTCAAAGTCCGACTGCATAATCCTGCCAAAACCGACCGCTGATTCTCCGGTGAATGTCAAGAAAGATGTCGCTAAGCCAGAACGGCTTTCCTAAGCTCACTCTCTGGATTGAGATATACCGCAGTATGATACTGCCATTTCCTGATACCTCGTCGCCAGCGGTTCGGTGTACGCGCGACAGCTTCCGCATACACAGCTCTACGGCCTCTCAGGATCTCCAAATCGCGTCCCTGATGGCGAGATTCTGGAGTAACATAGTTCACCCCGCTATGAAGGTGATCGTTGTTGTACCATTGGACGAAGGAAGCCACCCAGCATCTTGCTGACTCGATGGAGTCGAAGGGCTTTTCGGGATAATCCGGCACGTATTTCACGGTTTTAAATAGGGCCTCAGAAAAGCAGTTATCGTTGCTTGTCCTGGGCCTGGAGAAGGAAGAGGCAACGCCAAGCCACTGCATGGTTGCGAGCATCGTCGACCCTTTCATGGATGCTCCATTATCCGAATGAAGCGTTAAGTCGTTGCGGTTGATACCTTCTTTCATGCAGGCATCTTTAAGAACTCTCGCAGCTTGTTCTGAGCTTTCAGTCGCCTGAACATCCCAGGCGACGATCTTGCGGCTGAAGATATCCATGAACATATAAAGGTAAAAGAATCGACCCCGAACTGTTGACTTGAGATACGAGATATCCCACGACCAGACTTGACCGGGGCCTGTAGCGCGAAGTTGTGGGCGCTTTCGGAAAACGGGTGGCTTTGATTTGTGCCTATGCCCAAGACATGAATACTCTTCCAGAACTCTGTAAAAAGTCCTTTCGGAAGCCAGATAGATGCCGCGATCGGCAAGGATGGGAACGATCTTGTGGGGCGACAGATTGCAGAAATCCGGTGAGTTGGCAATTCTCAGAATTGCTCCTTTTTCCTCCTGCGATAGAGCGTGCGCCACCTTTCTGCTGGAGCCTTTCCTGCCGTCACCCCGCTCGGGCTTCGCTTCCCAGCGTTGTAGCTGCCGAAGGCTGATCCCAATAACTTCAGCGGCTCTGGCCTTCCTCGCTCCTGCCAGCACCGCATCAGCAATGAGAGTGAGAATCCGCCTCCTGGCATCGAGAGTGATCACTCCTCTTCGTAGAGCAGGTTCCTGGCTTTTTTTTGGAGAATAAGCAGCGCCGAGGCTTCAGCGAGTGCCCTGTTCTTGCGTTCCAGATCGCGCTCCAATTCCCGAATGCGCTTTTCCAGACGAAGGCGCTCCTGGTCTCTCA
>NZ_DASQZC010000319.1:0-32724 GCF_035638895.1 Nostoc sp.
CTCCTTGCGACAACAGTTAAATGCAGCCCCGACTGTGCGAAATTTCTTGAATGCTTTGCAAGAAAATCCTAACCAACCTAGCTTAATTGCCGAGGTAAAAAAGGCATCACCTAGCCGTGGGATTATCCGCGCAGATTTTGATGCAGTAGCTGTTGCTCAAGCTTATGAAAGAGGTGGTGCAGCTTGTTTATCAGTTTTGACTGACCAAAAGTTCTTTCAAGGCAGTTTTGATAATCTGCGAAGGGTGCGTAAGCAAGTAGCATTACCCCTACTGTGCAAGGAGTTTATCATTAACCCCTATCAAATATATTTAGCACGAACAGCTGGTGCAGATGCAGTCTTGTTGATTGCCGCCATTTTATCAGATCAAGAACTCCAGGCTTTTTTGCAACTAATTCATGATTTAGGCATGAATGCACTGGTAGAAGTCCATACCCTGGCTGAACTCGATCGAGTGCTAAAGCTTGACAACCTAAGTTTAGTAGGAATCAACAATCGCAATTTAGAAGATTTTACCCTTGATATAGGCACAACACAGCAACTTTTAGCACAGCGCCAACAACAATTACAAAGTTTGGATATCACCGTCGTCAGCGAGTCTGGACTATATACACCTGGTGATTTATCTTTTGTCGCTGAAGCTGGTGCGCGTGCGGTTTTAATCGGAGAGTCTTTAGTTAAACAAAGCGATGTCGAACAAGCTGTGCGTAATTTGCTAAGACTTGATTCTCCCTAACCCTCCTTAAAAATTAAAGCAAGCCTTTCTAAGGCGGTTGGGTGGAGATTTGCGAAAATAGGTTTCTTGCGGAATCTGGGTAAAGGGGACATTTAAAGGGCAAAATTCCCTTTTCCCTTCCCCCTTAACCCTTTCTTTATTCCCTAACGGAGCTAAAAGCCTCATTCACGAGCATCAAAGACTCGTTAACGGAGATAAAAGACTCATTCACGAGTATCAAAGACTCGTTAACGGAGATAAAAGACTCATTCACGAGTATAAAAGACTCGATGACAACAAATCTAGAGTGAACATTGCTAATTGCTCATTGTTGATTATTCCAAAACTATTAACTAACCATTAACCATTTTTTAGAATGACTTCTATCTCAGCTTCCTTTAAAACTTTACGCGATCGCCAACAGTGTGCTTTAATCCCCTTTATCACAGCAGGCGATCCTAACTTAGAAACCACTGCCGAGGCTTTACGTATCTTAGATCGCAATGGTGCTGACTTCATCGAGTTAGGCGTTCCCTACTCTGATCCTTTGGCAGATGGCCCTGTGATTCAAGCGGCAGCAACTCGCGCTTTACAAAAAGGCACGAAATTAGAGCAAGTGCTAGAGATGTTACAGGTGGTGAGTCCTAGCTTGAAAGCGCCGATAATTCTATTTACTTACTACAATCCCATTTTGTACCGAGGTATTAAGCCATTTTTAAGCAAAATTGCTGCTGTCGGCGTGCAAGGGTTGGTAGTACCAGACTTACCTTTAGAAGAAGCAGAAGAATTAATCCAAACTGCTGCATCTTTCGGAATTGAGGTAATTTTACTCGTAGCTCCTACCAGTTCTCAAGATAGAATTGAAGCGATCGCTCATCAATCTCAGGGTTTTATCTACCTCGTGAGCGTTACAGGCGTTACAGGTATCCGCGCTGAAATCCAAGACCGCGTAAAGTATTTATTAACAGATTTGCGAAGCGTTACCGATAAACCCATCGGCGTTGGTTTTGGCATCTCAGGGCCAGAACAAGCACGTCAAGTAAGGGAATGGGGTGCAGATGCGGTGATTGTTGGTAGTGCCTTCGTTAAAAGATTAGCTGAAGGTAGCCCAGCAGAAGGACTGCAAGCTGTAGAACAACTCTGTCAAGAACTTAAAACAGCCATTACAGAAAGTCGGCACGAAAGTCCATCTCTTCAAGAGGTGAGATAAATAATGAAACTCCTGCTGAAATCTGTCAAAACACTAATTTATAGCTTACTTATAGTTAGCACCTGCGCTATTACAGTCTTCGCCCACGATCGCATTGACTACGGACAAGACAAACAGTATAAGTATGAAAATCTTCCAGGACAATACGCTCACCTAGCTGTAAGAAAGAACGTAACTGACCTGACATCAGCAGAGAAAACAGCCTTTGTCAAGGCTATCAAAACCTTAAAAACTACAATTCCCGCAGGTAGCAAGGTCAGTATTTACGACCAATTCGTTGCCATACATATAGGAGCAACACGCTTAATTCATAATCATAAAAAGCATTCCAATGGTTCCGTTCAGGAACTTGCTCATGAAAATGCCGCATTTTTCCCTTGGCATCGAGAATATATTCGCAGATTTGAACAAGCTCTGCAAGCAGTAGACCCAAACGTTACTCTGCCATACTGGGATTGGACAGACGCCAAAGCACTTGATGTGATTTTTAACGATGACTTTCTTGGTTCTAACGGTCAAGGAGTAACCATCAAAATTCCAAATCAGGGAAGTTTTACAGGCGGGCCTGTAAAATCTGGGGCTTTTGCAGCAGCAAATGGCTGGGTTATGAACCCAGTATTAAACATCGACCAAGATACCGGAGCATCGTTAGGTACATCACTTGTCCGCTTTCTACAAGCACCTCCTGCCACTAATTACCCTTTGCCCAAAAAAGATGTTGAGCGTGCCCTTCGTCTTAATGACTACTCTCTATTCCGCCCCGCTTTGGAAGGATTTATCTCTGTAGATGAGCAGGGTAAAGTCACCCCAGGAGGATTTCTACACAACTACATTCATGGTTTAGTTGGTGGGGTACAGATAGACGCAAGCACAAGACCCGTAAAGTTTAAGGGTCTGGGTACCATGAGCAATATACCAAGTTCGCCCTATGACCCAGTATTTTGGTTGAATCATGCCAACGCAGACCGCCTCTGGGCCCAATGGCAAGAAAACGGTCATAAAGGTAGCGATTTTTATCCTGCTGATGGTCAGCCTTATGGACACAATCTTAAAGACCGAATGTGGCCTTGGGACGGCGGTATGTCTACCCCCAAAACTACGGCGTTAGGAGATTTACTATCCCTATTACCAAATTTTGACTCTAAAGATTTGGTGCGCCCTATAGACGTTTTGAATCACAGGGAATTGGGCTATACCTACGAAACCCGTGCAAACGAAACGCGAAAAGAATTTTATCTGTGGGATAAGTTCTAAAAAATTAGAACGAAAGTAAAAAATACTTGAACATAAAGGATTTTCAACTGTGGTAAGCATCCAAGACATCAACGCTGTAATTTCAACTACGCCTGTGCTACCTGACCTTTTAGGCAGGTTTGGAAAATTCGGCGGTAAGTACGTCCCCGAAACCTTAATGCCTGCATTAACTGAATTAGAAGCGGCATTTAATCAATATTGCAATGAGCCAAGTTTCCAAGCAGAACTGCAAAACCTACTGCGCGATTATGTAGGACGACCCAGCCCATTATATTTTGCTGAACGTTTGACAACAAACTACGCTAGACCAGATGGCACGGGGCCACAAATTTATTTAAAACGTGAGGATTTAAATCATACAGGCGCTCACAAAATTAATAATGCTTTGGCTCAGGTGTTGCTAGCTAAACGCATGGGCAAGCAACGGGTGATTGCAGAGACAGGTGCAGGACAACACGGCGTAGCGACTGCAACTGTATGTGCTAGGTTTGGTTTGAAATGTGTAATTTACATGGGCGTCCAAGATATGGAACGCCAAGCCCTGAACGTGTTCCGCATGAAGTTAATGGGTGCAGAAGTTCGTCCAGTGGAGGCAGGTACAGGAACTCTCAAGGATGCAACTTCGGAAGCAATTCGGGATTGGGTGACGAATGTAGAAACAACCCATTACATCCTCGGTTCTGTTGCTGGCCCTCATCCCTACCCAATGATTGTCCGTGACTTCCACGCGATAATTGGTGTAGAAACTCGCACTCAAGCTCAGGAGAAATGGGGAGGATTACCAGATATTCTACTGGCTTGCGTGGGTGGAGGTTCCAATGCGATCGGGTTATTCCATGAGTTTATGCATGAACCTTCGGTGCGTCTAATTGGAGTAGAAGCGGCGGGTGAAGGTGTAGATACAGAAAAACACGCTGCTACCTTGACAAAAGGGAAAGTAGGTGTATTGCACGGTGCAATGAGCTATCTACTGCAAGATGATGATGGTCAAATAATCGAAGCCCATTCAATTAGTGCCGGATTAGATTATCCCGGCGTTGGCCCTGAGCATAGTTATTTAAAGGATCTTGGTCGCGCCGAATATTACAGTGTTACCGATAAACAGGCGTTAGATGCATTCCAAAGGCTTTCGCAATTAGAAGGGATTATCCCAGCCTTAGAAACTGCTCACGCGATCGCATATCTCGAAACCCTTTGTCCTCAATTAGAAGGCAACCCCCGCATCGTCATCAATTGTTCTGGCAGAGGTGACAAAGACGTGCAAACCGTCGCCAAAGTCCTTATTCCTTAGTTTTCTCTTCTTGTCATTAGTCATTTGTCCTTCGTGAATGACTAATGACCAATGACTAATGACCAATGACTAACGACAAATATGATAGCTGTAACTAAAACTTCACTTGACAACATTCCCGTCACTTCTGAGTTATACAACTGGCCAGCTTTATTGCAACAGTTGTTTGCTCGGCAATCGTTGACAGTTTCCCAAGCTGCGGATCTGATGCAAGGTTGGCTCACAGATGCCATTCCTGATGTCCTCTCAGGAGCGATTTTAGCCGCAATCCAAGCTAAAGGCGTATCCGCCGAAGAATTAGTTGGGATGGCTAGCGTCTTACAATCCCAATCCCCAATCCCCAGTACCCAATCCCTAACTCCCCTAATTGACACCTGTGGAACTGGTGGAGATGGCGCTTCAACCTTTAACATTTCCACTGCTGTCGCCTTTGTTGCCGCCGCCGCCGGGGTTAAAGTTGCCAAACATGGAAATCGTTCGGCATCCAGCAAGACTGGTTCGGCTGATGTATTGGAAGCTTTGGGTATAAATCTCAACGCCACTCCAGAAAAAGTGCAAGCCGCAGTGGGTGAGGTTGGAATTACCTTTTTGTTTGCTCCCGGTTGGCATCCTGCACTTAAAGCGATCGCTACTTTGCGAAAAACTTTGAAAGTGCGGACTGTTTTTAACTTGCTCGGCCCGCTAGTAAACCCCATGCGGCCGACAGGGCAAATTATTGGTGTCAACGATCCGCTTTTACTAGAGGAAATTGTTCAAGCTTTATCCCAATTGGGATGTCAGCAAGCGATCGCAGTCCACGGACGAGAACGTTTAGATGAAGCTGGTTTAGCAGATGTCACTGACTTAGCTGTACTCCAAGATAAAAAAGTCCGTTCTCTAACCCTCAATCCTCAAGAACTTGGTTTGAGTTTTGCACCGACTGCGGCCTTATGCGGTGGAGAAGTCCAAGAAAATGCCGAAATCTTGAAGGCAGTTCTCCAAGGTAAAGGCACTCAAGCGCAGCAGGATGTAGTCGCTTTAAATACAGCCCTCGCACTGCAAGTTGGTGAAGCCATTCATGGGGAAACTGATGTTTTAGCAGGTTGTGTTAAGGGTATTGCCCTTGCTAAGGAAATTCTGCAAAGCGGTGCGGCTTGGACAAAACTAGAACAACTTGCTGAATTTTTGCGCTAATTCCCAAGGTAAGGGCACAGCATTGCTCATTGGTGTCAACTTAAGCTCAAACGCTTATCCCACACGCGTTTTACCCCCCTTAATCCCCCCCTTGGGAAGGGGGGAGAAATGCAGTTCCCTCCCCTTTCCAAGGGGAGGGTTAGGGTGGGGTAACGCAGATCGTGATGGGAAGCCAGAGAACTGAATATCACGTTTTGACAAGGGTTTCACGTTAATTTGACACGTATGAGCATTGCTGTGCCCCTACGAACGGACTGTATTACACCCAAGAACTATACAAAAGGAAAAATAGATGATTATCATACTTAAGAGCGGTACACCTGTTGAAGAAATTACTCGCATCAGCCAAGAAGTGGGTGAGACTTGGGGAGTCACGGTAGAAAAAAGCGTTGGCACCCATAAAGTTGTGCTGGGGCTAATTGGTGATACCACTAGCATCGATAAGTTACAGGTTCAAGAGTTCAGCCCTTGGATTGAGCAGGTATTACGAGTGCAACAACCTTTCAAGCGCGTAAGTCGAGAATTCCGACATGGAGAAGCCAGCGAGGTTGTTGTACCTACACCTAACGGTGATATCTATTTCGGCGAACTTCATCCCATCGTATTAGTAGCCGGGCCTTGTTCTGTTGAAAATGAAGCGATGATTGTCGAAACAGCAAAGCGCGTCAAGGCAGCAGGAGCGCAGTTTTTGCGTGGCGGAGCTTACAAACCCAGAACTTCACCTTATGCGTTTCAAGGTTATGGTGAAAGCGCTTTAGATTTATTAGCAGCAGCGCGGGAAGCTACTGGTTTGGGTATCGTCACAGAACTCATGGATGCTGCCGATTTATCAGCAGTGGCGAAAACAGCTGACATAATCCAAATCGGAGCGCGAAATATGCACAACTTCTCGTTGCTCAAAAAGGTAGGCGCTCAAGATAAACCAGTGCTACTCAAGCGGGGGATGTCTGCCACAATTGACGAGTGGTTGATGGCGGCAGAATATATTTTGGCATCTGGAAATCCCAATGTAATTCTTTGTGAGCGGGGAATCAGAACCTTTGATGGCAAATATGCCCGGAATACTTTAGATTTATCAGTGCTTCCGGTATTGCGATCGCTTACCCACTTACCGATTATGATTGATCCTAGTCATGGTACTGGTAGGTCTGAATATGTTCCATCAATGGCAATGGCTGCGATCGCAGCTGGTACAGATGCCTTAATGATTGAAGTTCATCCTAATCCAGCAAAAGCTTTATCCGATGGCCCCCAATCTCTCACCCCTGATAAATTTGACCGCTTAGTTCAAGACATGTCAGTTCTGGGCAAAGTAGTCGATCGCTGGTCTAAACCTGCATTTGGTAGCATTGGTGAAAGCCGCATTCTTTTGACGCCAGAACTATCAAAGTAAATAGAGCCTAATCTTAGACGATTTTTTGCAAATGGTTGAACCTGATCAACAGATTCTTTTATCTGAAAAATCCGTTGATCAGGTTTTCTTGAAAACAAAATAGGCTATCGGGACTGATATCAAGTTCGGGTGATTACTTGTAATAAAATTTATCAATGTAGGTTGGGTTGACCGATAGATAGTAAAACCCAACATGAACACCTCACTGTTAGAGCGTTTCTATCTCTAAGAATCTTCTTCCTTACAAATCAACTGAATATAACCCTGTATGTATGCAGGGAGGAAGAGGTTTATCTACACTAGGAAGACACCCCTAAGATCGTTCTCCCCTTCGTAGTCTGTCTTAAAGAAATTTAGGTTATTGCTACTTCCAAAGTCTTGAATAATAACTTGAGACAAATTGCCCGCAGATATTATCAGATCAGGAGATGAGGTTCCAACATTTGCAACAGATTTAGCCGTGAACTTTAACTCTCTATCACCATTTATGACGATAGTTTCCGACGAGTTGTAGTCTGTTATTATGGCATCCCCAGCAGGATTGTTGTAGAAGTTAGCCCTACCGTCGCCAACCACATATATATCAACTCCTCCGCCTCCTGTTAAAACATCTCTGTCCGTTGCTCCATAATTACCTATACCTATTAGAATATCATTTGCATTACCACCAAGAAGCGTGTCGTTTCCTGCACCTCCTCGGATAAGGTCGCTAGAATTAGTACCTTGCAGACGATTATTGAACTGTGTGCCCGTTATCTCAGTATCGTATTGAAAGACTGCTAAGGGATCATTGCGATCAGAAGAAAAAATTCGATAGTCAGCCATTTTACATCTCTTCAACAAAAGGGATTAAGCTAATCGTGATTCAAAATTCCGGCTTGAGTGCGATAGGATTAGGGTTTAGCACACATTTAGTACAATTTGAAGGCAGATTAGCTTTATTTTTTAGGAAGTATAGTGAGAAACAAAATGCGGTTGAGCAAAACGCAACAAAAATTTACCGCTCGGCTTCAGGAAACTTTCGCTGGTCTACACCTGTATTTGGTAGCATTGATGAAAGCCGCATTCTCTTAACGCCAGAACTCTCAAAGTAGATAAGCTAATGTACTTTTAATTTGCATAACCAGGGCGGCGGGCAAGATGCCCACCCCACAAGAGTTTTACTTATATGTAATATGCAAGTTAAATGTCCAACAGCTTACTTACAAAGCTACAAGTTGTGATTCTATTTCTGAAGACTTCAAATCACGACCGATGAAAACTAAGCGGGTTTGGCGTGCCTCTTCGGGCTTCCAGGGGCGATCGTAAAATTTATCAAATCGGGTTCCCACGCCTTGCATCACTAAGCGCATGGATTTATTCGGCACTGCCACAAAGCCTTTAATCCGGTAAATTTCTTGTTCTTGTGCTAATTTTTCTAACTCCTGTTGAAGCTTTTCTGGGTCAAATGTACGATCCAAAATTAAATTAGTTGAGATTATTTCTTCGTCGTGATTGTGATCTTCTTCGCTATCGTGATGACTAGGACGAGAATCTAAATTGTCTTCGACTGCGGCTTGGAATCCTAATAATATAGATGCATCTAGTTGAGAACCATTGCTCTCGACAATCTTCACCACTCTGGGCAATTCTTGCTTAATCAATTCCTCAACTCTGGCTTTTGTTTCGGCATCTACCAAGTCAATTTTATTTAACACCACTAAGTCTGCACAAGCAAGTTGGTCTTCAAATAGTTCTTGCAAAGGTGTTTCGTGTTCTAGACTATCATCTGCTTGGCGCTGGGCTGCGATCGCCTCTAGATCGCTAGCAAATGTCCCTGCTGCTACCGCCGCGCAATCTACCACGGTAATCACCGCA
This sequence comes from Nostoc sp., assembly GCF_035638895.1. Taxonomy (GTDB): domain Bacteria; phylum Cyanobacteriota; class Cyanobacteriia; order Cyanobacteriales; family Nostocaceae; genus Nostoc. The sequence continues at coordinate 8,894 of NZ_DASQZC010000319.1, forward strand.
TCCACAGTGGCGGCGTTACGAATTTCTTGCCAACGAAAAGCCTTTACCAATGGTTTTGGCAACGCTAAACCAGAGGTTTCAATCAAAATGCAGTCGATGCTATCCCGCCGCTTGATTAACTCTTGCATCATCGGGTAAAACTCTTCCTGCACGGTGCAGCATAAGCAGCCGTTAGTTAATTCAAAGATATTACTGTCGCCCTCACCATCTTCCGGGCAAACTTGACAGGATTTTAATAATTCGCCATCAATACCGAGTTCGCCAAATTCATTGACTATAACAGCAATACGCCGTCCTTGATTGTTTTGTAGCAGGTGGCGAATTAGGCTGGTTTTTCCACTACCTAAGAAGCCTGTAATCACTGTGACAGGAATTTTCGTAGCCATATTTTTGCCTGATGTCCTCAGTATGCTAAGTTTTACGCGTTACAAACTTAACTACTGAGATTAAGCTTGGTGTGAAGATTGACTTAGTTATTTTACAGCTATTTTCAGATAAATAGATCCGCGGCGTAGGGGCACAGCGCCTATTTGGTACAGCAATTTAATACGGTACAACAAGGGTTTGAAGCCCTTAAATTTCAGGAACTTCAATTGATACAGTTCCAATTAGTCAGAATTTGCTTGACCGAGGTTAGTGAAGGGCGATTGTGGAGGAGACAGAACGGGCAAAATTTAACCCATCTCATCAGAGATGGGTTAGGAAGATAGGTGATGCTGAATTATGTCTACATTGGATCCACCAATTCAAAACGTATCCGTTTACCAACCACTCTGGCAGCACGATCAATAGTGTCTAAGGATACAGATGAGTTATTGGGGTCTAACAGCCGATCAAGAGATGATCTGCTAGTGTTCATCTCTTTTGCCATTGCTGCCTTATTCAACTTTTTTTCTTCCATTGCTTTGCTAATCTGCCATGCAATAACACGTTTAGCAGCAATCAGGTTAATTTCTTCAAGTGTCCCTTCTTCTTCAAGAAGGTCATCAAGAGACGAACCAACATATGGATTTTTGTTCATCTTTGCGTCTCCAGTTTTTGTTTGCGTTCTAAAGCTAACTCCAATTCTTTTTGTGGAGTTTTCTGAGTTTTTTTGATAAACCCATTAAGAAGAATCATTTTTTCGTCATAAATGCAAAACAACACACGAGCTTTTCGACCTTGAGGTAAATTTGTACGTACCTCAAATAGCCCTTTACCCATTGGACGGCAAGTTGGCATCCCAATTGGCCATCCAATTTCTACTGTTTTAATATCAGCACCAATTAATTTTCGGTCTTCTTTGTCTAAGTCTTTTAACCAATCACGAACAGGTTCTGTACCATTTTCGTTTTGATAGAACTGTGCAGGAATTCGTTTTTCTTCCATCTATATCAAATTTCTCTAAAAACACATAAACCTGCAAAAGCACATATTGTAGCTTTACAGAGCTATGTTTAATTAGATCAATTTGATATCAATTTGACATCATATTACTTTTGTACCTTTTTTGGTACTAATAGTCAACAGTAGACATAAGTTACTTTTCACCTATTTACTCTAAGGGCGATCGCCCCAATCCCCCAATGCTCAACACCCAATGTGGTCAAGCTAGGGTCGATGGAGTCAGCAGTGGAGGAGTAGAAGCAATCACTCATTGCCCTACCTAAGATAAACCCATAAGTGCGATCGCGTGCATCCGTCCTCTTCAACTCTGCTATAAGTTGAAAATTTATGCAAAACCCCAAAAAATTAGTGTTGATAACTTCTAACTATTAAACATAATTGAGGGGCAATCTCCCCATGCTTGCTTTCACCAATAAAAAGCAGTCACAAGGCTATTGCCCCTAAACATTTTGAGCGTCAATCGCTCTTTCCCCAGAAACACCTATGAATTATTCTTCATCAGCCTATCTGAACTTATGACTCCATACACCATACTCTGCAATCTCAACACAGTTACTCAACTGTGACGAGTTCAGTACTGCCGCGTGTACGACGCCGTGTGAGGCTATTGTAAAGCATTACCCCGATCGCCTTAATCAAATTGCCTTCCAATTCCTGGAACATCTTCATGTTCGTGCCAAAGGCGGCGTTAGCTTCATCAACGATGCGCTCGGTTGTAGCATCATCAAGGGGTAATTCATCCAAATTTTGCCGATATTTCGCTTTGAATGCCTTTTCATCAGGAATCTCTGGAAACTCATAAAAGGCTGTTCCTTGTCCATCAGACAAATTCATCGCCGTTACAGCAATATTCTTGAGAATTTGTCCCCCGGATAAGTCACCCAAGTAACGAGTATATGAATGAGCGATTAACAATTCCGGTTCTGTAGTAGATATTTCTCGGATGCGCTTTACATAAGCTTCCCCTGCGGAAGATAGTTTGATTTGCTCTCTCCAGTTAGCACCAAAGTAATAACCCAGGTCTTGCTCTAGGGTATACTTACGGTTTAGCTGAGGAAAGTTAATTTTAGAAAGAATTGGATGCTGGCTATGCTTCTCCATTTCCTCTTCCATCGCTGAATAGACGAAGTAGAAATTAGCAACAAGTTTCCGGTAAGAGTTTTTCTCGACTACTCCTCTTAAAAAGCACTTGACAAAACCTACATTTTCTGCCATTGTGTGGGCTTTCTTAGTGCCTACACGTAGTTTGGTTGCTAAATTGCTGCTCATACTAAATTTCTCAACTTTAAAAAGTTAACTGCCGGAGTTTAAATTCACTAACGGCTAAAAAAGCCATTAAAACGTTACCTTAAAACTATTTGATGAGAATTTATATTAAAATTTTTTAAGCGGCGAGAATTTTGTAGTTTTTTACACCGCAACAAGGCTAAGAGAATAGAGTTTTACATTTCGGTGTTTTGATTTGTTGTTATTAGCTAAATTTTGCTTTCATTCTCAGCTTTGCTGAAAAAACCTTGTGATGAAACGAAAGTAATATTTATTACATATTTTTTGATTAGTAGTATTGCGAAGTGTGAACTAGTACAAATAAAAATCAAGGCTAAATTTGATTGCATAAAAAGAATAATTAGCTAAGATGTGGAAACTTTACTGAGAACGTAAAAACCAATACTGGCTTTATCAAGAATTTACAAAAAAAGAGGCGTAAATTCAGTATGTTTACGTAAAGATAGCTTGATCTAGAATAAATTTCTAAAGAGAAAAAGCATGTCAAAATTGCTGAATAAAGTCTTAAGTGCTATTTTTCAGTGTGATTGTGTGGAGTGTTTCAAAATATGGTTTCATCTATAACTCGGACATCGGGCATTGCTGGGGGTTCTGCTTCCGAAGCTGAGGGATTGGGCAAAGGGATTGAGAGCAGTTTTGGACTGAATTTAATCCCGCTACCAGCAAATCCCTTATTTGGCACAGATGGGATTCGCGGACGAGTAGGAGAATTACTGAGTGCGCCCCTAGCATTGCAAGTTGGTTTTTGGACAGGGATTGTTTTACGTAACCATGCGACTCAAGTAGGGCCAGTCATTCTCGGACAGGACTCTAGAAACTCCAGCGATATGCTGGCAATGGCTTTGAGTGCAGGGTTAACAGCAGCAGGATTAGAGGTCTGGTATTTGGGATTATGTCCCACTCCTTGCATTGCCTATCTGACCAGCATCAGTGATGCCATCGGCGGAGTGATGATTTCTGCCAGCCACAATCCCCCAGAAGACAATGGTATTAAGATTTTTAGTGCCAATGGTGGAAAGTTACCGCAAATATTGCAGGCAGAAATTGAAGCGGGACTGCGTGGTAAAATATCACCTATTGCTATCAGTAATTGCGGACGGCATTACTCACGTTTGGAGTTAGTGGGGCATTATAGCGAGGCATTGAAAAAACCCTTGAACGGTGTCCTAAATCTTCAGGGAATGAAGATTGTCTTAGACTTGGCGTGGGGAGCAGCAGTCGGGTTAGCACCATCAGTATTTACAGAAATGGGGGCAGAGGTGATCTGCTTGCATAACGAAGCAGATGGCGATCGCATTAATGTTAACTGCGGTTCCACGCACCTAGATATTCTTGCAGCCACAGTACAAGAACATAATGCCGACATCGGCTTTGCCTTTGATGGCGATGCCGATCGCGTCTTAGCAGTAGACAATACTGGCAGGCAAGTTAACGGCGATTACATTCTCTACCTGTGGGGACGACACTTACAACAAAACCAACAACTGCCAGACAACCTGATTGTATCTACAGTTATGGCTAACTTAGGCTTTGAGAAAGCTTGGCAAAAAATTGGTGGTAACTTAATTCGTACCGCAGTTGGCGACCAATACGTACAAGCCGAAATGTTGCGGACTGGGGGAATGCTGGGCGGCGAACAATCAGGTCATATACTTTGCCGTCATTATGCCGTAACTGGAGATGGCTTGTTAACAGCATTACATATAGCAGCTTTGGTGAAAGAGGCGGGCGTTCCCTTTAGCGAATTAGTAGATCAAAGCTTCCAGACCTATCCGCAATTGTTACGAAACGTGCGAGTTGTCGATCGCGATCGCCGTTTAGGATGGCAAGATTGTCAACCTGTGCAAGAAGCGATCGCTCTTGCTGAAGCTGCAATGGGTGATTCCGGCAGAATTTTGGTTCGCGCCTCTGGTACAGAACCAGTGATCAGGGTTATGGTAGAAGCTGCCAATGCTGAACTTACCAACTACTGGACAAATGAGTTAGTTTCAAAAGTTCAGAAACACATAGCAGTCTAAGTTACTCCCTTCACCGTGTAAGATTACTTCTCTACTTTTCCTTGGTGTCCTTCGCATCTTCATGTTTCGTTAAATTAAGTAGTCTTTGCGGGGAAGGGAATAGCTACTATCTCACCTTTCAAAAGTGGAACTTTTTCGTCGTTACAGCTTCTGTAAATTAACCAGCTTTGGTGATTTGCGGAAGATGTAATATTTAAAATTTGCACTTTTAAGTATGTTGTAAACCTCTTTTATAATAAGGAAAGAGGTCTGTGTGTGTTTTATCTTGGGTTATCTTTTATAAGGTAGTAAAATGCTTGTTTTTGTTATTCCACTTAAAAGTCAAAAAGTTTCCAATTCCTGGGAGCGTGTCACCCAATTATTTGAAAGATGCCTCAAATCAGTTTGCAATCAAACCTCTCCTAATTTTCACGCTATTGTCGTTTGCCATGAACAACCAAAAATAGAATTTAACCATCCCCAGATTACGTACATTACAGTTGACTTTCCTCCTGCCAACGAGGCAAACCCTATAGCTAGAGGAGAAACAGATAAAGGGCGAAAAATATTAAAGGGATTAATGTATGCTCGTCAATTTTCTCCAACTCACACTATGGCAGTTGATGCAGATGATTGCATCAGTAAAAACTTAGCCACATTTATTCAGCAACATCCTAACTCTAATGGATGGTTTATCGATAAAGGTTATAAATATCAAGAAGGTAGTGAATATATATATATTAAAAGAAAAAATTTCTATACAATATGCAATACATCTAATATTATTCGATATGACTTAAATTTCTTACCAGAAAACGCAGAATATAATCGGGGTTATGGATACTACAGATATTATATAGACCACGCTAAAGTCAGAGGTATATTAGAAAATAAAGCTAACCCTATTGAACCATTACCATTTCCTGGAGCCGTTTACATTTTAGAAACAGGAGAAAATCTTTCTTCTTATGGTTCAATGAAGTTAAACTTCCTGATTTTTAATCGAAAAACCTTAACTCAATCACTTAAGGATGAATTTGGCTTGTACACGCTATAGCTATTCTAATCCATTTGTATGTAAGCTATAGATTGTTTTTTAAGGCTGATAGGCTACAGCGCCACTATGCCAAAATCCAAGTCAAAAAATAAAAAATCAAAAAAACAGGCTCAAAAAGAAACTCCTACTCTTAGCCTCAAAGAACAGTTAGCCCAAAAGCGCAAAGCAGCTCAAGCACGCAAAGAACTCATTAGCTTACTCACCATCGCCACCTTTGGCAGCGTCTTAGTTGGCATTCTACTTTTTTTCGTAGGTGGAATTAAAGTAGCAGTCCCTGCCGTCTTAGGGATATTTGTCATATCCCTTTCCTACAAATACCCGCGTCAAGCGCTATATACCTTCATCATTTACGTACCTATTGGGGGTACTATCACCTACTATTTAGGCAATAGTCCCATACTCCAATTAGCTAAAGATGCCTTTTATGTTCCAGCCCTAATTGGACTTTGGCAGACTTGCCGTAAACAGGGGCTACCCCTAATTATTCCCCAAGGCATTAAAATTCCACTTTATATTGTTTTAGGTTGTAGTCTGCTAACACTATTATTTGTAAATGGTGGACAGCAATTTAACCCGCCTAGCGTGGGATTATTGGAAAAAGCACCCCAAGAAATACCATTAGGTATGGGCATTCTGGGACTAAAAGTATTTTTAGGCTATGTCCCCTTGATTGGTTGTGCTTACTATCTAATTCGTGATAAACGGGATTTTCTATTTTTATCGCGCCTCCAGATTGTCCTAATACTGATTTGCTGCGTGCTGGGATTTATTCAATACCTGTTACTACTAACTGGTGTATGCCAAGGCACTAGAGGTCTTGAAGGAAATGCTCTATTTGTCACATCATTAGAAGCCCGGTGTTATTTTGGGGGAGCGCTCTTATATAGTCCAGAAGAAGGAGTTATTCGCCTACCAGGGACATTTGTAGCTCCTTGGCAGTGGGCATGGTTCTTAATTTCTAGCACCTTTTTTACCTTTGCCACCGGCTTCACCGACCCCTCCATAGTATGGCGGCTGGTCGGTTTAGGTTCTTTAGTGACAGTCTTTATCAATGCTGTAGTTTCTGGACAGAGAATCGCCTTAGCTTTAGTACCAATCTGCTTCGGAATTTTGCTATTGCTCACTGGTCAAATTGGCAACCTAAAACGATTTATCCCCATAGGAATAGGACTTGCCCTAGTTCTGGGAATAGCAATGGTGACTAACCCTGCTGTCGTCCAAGAGAGAACCGAGAGTTTTACAGGTCGATGGGAGGCTTCACCACCTCAAGATTTTATCGTTCAGCAATTTGAAGAAAATTGGAAAAACGTAGACGGGCCATTAGGAAGCGGCTTAGGTCGAGCAACTAACTCTGCCCGCGTAATGGGTCAAACTAAGCTTGTGGAAACCTACTATCCCAAAGTACTTTTTGAAGTTGGAATTATAGGAGTGCTAGCTTTTCTGGCTCTGGTAACAAGTTTAACAATTATTAGCTTTAAAACCTATCGCTCTATAAAGAACCGTAATTTCCGCAGTTACGGAGCAGCTTTGTGGGTGTTTATATTGTTTATTAGCTACAACACGTATTACTATCCTTTGGATGTTGATCCGGTTGCTGTCTATTATTGGTTTTTTGCGGGAGTTCTTTTTAAACTGCCAGAACTGGAGAAACAAGATATAGAAGATGCTAACCCTCAGCAAAAAAATAAGAAAAAACGTCTAAAAACAATTTAAATGAAAAAAAATGGCAAAAGTTATCATAGTAGGTCAAAAGCATCTTAGCATTCCAAATCTACCTCGAAATTCTCGGCATATACTCATCCGTCCCAAGCCTTTCCCCACAGGCAGATATCCTATAGAAAAAATTTGGTATCCTTTAAACAGCTTTTTTGCGTGCCAACCTGTATGGGGAAAATACCAAGCTATTCATTCTTTCAACAAAATTTTATATACAAACAAACCTTGGTTTATCACCTTTGAGGATCATCGTTTTTTATATAGAAATCCTCAAAATCAAGGTGAAGCTGCAATTTATGAATTGTTAAATAATCGATTAGCACTAGAAAATTGCCAAAAACTTATAGCTATCTCAGATTATGCCAAATTGAGATTAATTAAGCGGATAGAAGGTTGGAAGATAAAAGAAAAAATAAGTAAGAAATTGAATGTAATTCATCCAAGCTTTCCAGTAAGGGTTAACGAATCGAAACTTTATCATCAACAGCAAAACCTCCAGCTTATATTTATAGGAAATCACATTGCCCGCAAAGGCGGAGTTGTTGCTTTAAGACTTGCTAAAAAAGCTGAAAAACTAGGTTTACCTATTACTCTTCATATAATTTCCGATCTGGGACATGGTTCAGGAGTCCCCACAGATTTTCCTGATAAAACCAAATATGTGGAGGATTTAAAGTTATTAGATTTAAATAATGTTGTCTTTCACAAAAATCTTCCTAATGACAAAGTTATTGAGTTATTATCGCAAAGTCATTTTCAATTAATGGCGACATTACATGATACTTATGGTTATAGTATCATTGAAGGTTTTTCTGTTGCAACTCCTGCAATTACAACGAATGTATGCGCTTTACCAGAGTTTATTCGTCATGGCGAAAATGGCTATATTTTAAACTTACCAATTAATGAAATTAGGCACTGGAGCAATTGGATGTATGAAGAAAAAACTAAAACTAATGAATATTGGGAAATTTTAAATAGCACTTATGATTATTTGGCAGAGCAAGCATTGCAACAAATTATTCAATTTCTTGAGAGAAGTGATAAACGAGAACATTACGAATTTTTAAGTGCCGGAGCGTTAGCTCAAGCGCAAATTGTGCATAACTCTGAAAAGCAAAATGAGTTATTTGATGAGCTTTATGCAGTAGCGGCGGGAGGATAAATAATTTTTAGCTATTGACTGAATTTAAATTAAGGCAATAGTAGCTTATTGAAGTAAATGAAAACTAATTTTTATAAGGTTATTATCAAAGTAGAAAAATCACTTAATAAAAATCATGGATAATTGGCCATTAATTACTGTGGTTATCCCGACTTATGGTCGAGAGGAAGCCCTACGGGATAGCATTGTAGATGTTTTGAAACAAGACTATCCAAATTTTGAAGTTTTAGTGGTAGACCAAACCGCAAAACACCAGTCAGAAATTCAAGCCTATCTAGAAGAGATGGCGGGGGCAGGTAAAATTAAGTGGTTGCGCTTAGATTGGGCAAGTTTGCCAGGAGCGCGGAATTATGCTGTGCGGCGGTCATCTGGTGAAATAATATTATTTATTGATGATGATGTTCAGCTAACCCCAGGATTGTTAGCAGCCCATGCGAAAAATTATCTACAAAATCCAGAGGTGGGGGCTGTAGCCGGACGGGTATTTGACAGAATGAAATTGGGTGATTCTGGAGGAGATTTAGAGATTGAATATCTGCCTCCCCAAGCTATGGACCCAGGAATTGCTTGGTATCATATTGATTTGGTACATACCATCAAACCTCAGCAAGTACTGACAGCGAGGGGTTGCAATATGTCATTCCGCCGCGAAATTTTTACTAAGTACGGACTGAGGTTTGATGAGAGGTTTCGCGGTAGTGCTGTGCGCGAAGAGTCAGATTTTTGTTTGCGGGTGCGACAGACGGGGTATAAAATTTGGTACGACCCAGAGGCCCATTTGGTGCATTTAGGCGAAGAAACAGGGGGTTGTCATGATATTAGTATGCGATCGCTAAAATATCAACTCACCTTTTATCACAACCATTTCCTACTAGGGCTGAAAAACCTTACTGCTACTCAAGCTTTACGCTTATACGCCCGTTTATTTGACTGTCACGTTCTCGGACGCCCACCTTGTCACAAAAGCGCTTCCCCTATCAAAATTGCCACTCGCGCTATTTTCTACACTTTGGGTTTTTTCAAAGCCTTGGGTACTGTCATTCAATCACTATGGAATGATGGTCAAATTTACAGCCGATTAGATGAACAAGTTTAGGCATTAGTCATTTGTCATTGATCATTGGTCATTAGTGAATAACAAAGGATAGATGAAAATCTTAGTTGCTAGTCACACTTATATCGTAGACCTCAACTGTGAAAAACTACGTGCTTTATCTCAACTAGAACCGGGAATTGAAGTAACAGTGGTAGTCCCAAAGCGCTGGAAACCCGGTGGTGTACAAAATAGAATTATTGAAACTGAATACCATGATGAAGGCACATTTAAAATAGTTCCCGTTTCTAATTTTAGTCAAAATCATCAGGGACTCCTTACCTTCGGTGCTGATTTAATCTCTTTGTTAAAAGAATTTTGTCCTCAAATCATCCAAGTTGAACAAGGGTCTAGGGGGCTAGCTTATACTCAGATGATTGTCTTAAATCAGCTATTAGGACTCAAGGCAAAAAATGTATTTTTTACTTGGTGGAATTTACCATATCATCTCAAATTACCAGTTGCTTTATTAGAAAAATATAACCTCAATCACAGCCACGGCATTATTTCTGGCAATCAAGATGGAGCAGAAGTTTTGCGGCAACGGGGATATAAAGGGGCAATTAAAGTTATGCCACAACTGGGTATAGATGAAAGTTTGTTTACTCCCAAAGTTCAACCAGACTTAGCAGCTAAGTTGGATATTAAAAAAGAAGATTTTATTGTAGGTTTTGTTGGAAGATTTGTGCAAGAGAAGGGTTTATTAACGCTTTTGCAAGCCTTAATCACTTTGAAAGATAAACCTTGGAAATTACTTCTACTGGGACGAGGGGAGTTACAAAATCAATTAATCAAAATTGCGTCAGAAAACAATATTGAAGAACGATTAATTTTGATAGAAAGTGTTCCCCACGATGAGGTTGTAAGCTATATCAATTTAATGAGTACTTTAGTACTGCCTTCAGAAACAACTTACAAGTTTAAAACCTTAACTTCTGTTGGCTGGAAAGAGCAATTTGGTCATGTGCTAATTGAGGCGATGGCTTGCCAAGTACCTGTGATTGGTTCTGATTCTGGTGAAATTCCCTATGTAATTGGCGATGCTGGTTTAGTATTTCCTGAAGGTGATGCTCAAGCCCTTGCTAATTGCTTAGTTCAATTAATGGATAAACCAGGTTTTGCTCATACTCTGGGTGAAATGGGTTATCAAAAAGTAATGACTAAATATACAAACAAAGCTTTGGCTAAAGAGCAATTAGAGTTTTATCAAGATTTAGTCATTAATCATTAATGAATACAAACGACAAATGACAAAAAATGAAAATATTACAAATTGTTCCCTCAATTTCTCTAATTTATGGCGGCCCCAGTCAAATGGTACTGGGGCTAACTCCAGCGTTAGTAAAAGAGGGAGTAGAAGTTACAATTCTCACAACTGATAGTAATGGCGATAATGGTCAAACACCTTTGGATGTTCCTTTAAATCACCCAATTAAACAAGATGGTTATGAAATAATATACTTTCGTTGTGCCCCATTTCGTCGCTACAAATTTTCCCTAGATTTATTAAACTGGTTAAAACGTCATGCTCACGAGTTTGACTTAGCACATATTCATGCTCTATTCTCTCCTATAAGTAGTGCTGCTGCTATTGTGTGTCGTCAGGAAAAGCTACCTTATATTTTCCGTCCTTTAGGTACTCTCGATCCGGCTGATTTACGGAAGAAAAAACAATTAAAACAGCTTTATGTCGCAATTATAGAACGTCAAAATTTAGCTGGTGCGGCAGCTATTCATTTTACCAGCGAACAAGAAGCTAAAATATCAGAAAGATTTGGAGTATCTACGCCAGATTTGGTAATTCCCTTGGGTGTGATTCCGCCTCAATCACCCATTAAAGATGTATGTAGTCAGTTAGAAATACCAGAGGATGTACCTTTAGTATTGTTTATGTCACGAATTGACCCGAAAAAGGGGTTAAATTTGTTGATTCCGGCGCTAGAGAAGCTGTTAGCGGTTGGTTATAAGTTTCATTTTGTCTTAGCTGGGACAAATCCTCAAGATCCAGATTATGAAAAAAAGATAATATCCCAAATTCAAAATTCACCACTGCGATCGCACACTACAATTACTGGCTTTGTCACTGGTGAACTAAAAGTTAGTTTACTACAATCTGCTGATTTATTTGTGTTACCTTCCTACTACGAAAATTTTGGGATTGCTGTAGCTGAAGCAATGGTAGCAGGTGTACCTGTAGTCATTTCCGATCAAGTACATATTTGTCAACAGATATGTGATAGTGAGTCCGGTTGGGTAGGTGCAACAGATATTCAAGCACTGTTAGAGTTACTGCAAGAAGCTTTGGAAAATCCCGCAGAACGCCAGCGACGGGGATTAAACGCCCAAAAGTACGCCTTGGAAAATTTTAGCTGGGATGCGATCGCAAAGCAAACAATCCAAGCCTACAAGAAAATTCTGGCAACTTAATCAAATGGGTTAAATTGGCTAACACCTGTATTTTTTGTTTAAGATGACAGTTTGAACATTGTTATTTTGTTCTAGTCCACCAACGTAATATCTTCAAATTAGATTCTATTTCCTTCCAACAGTTTGCTGTGGAATCTGCTTTTTTCAGTACTTGAAGTGTTTTATCTACATAGTCTAAATTTGTTAGCCCTAACTGTCTTTTTAGTTCATTATCAACTTGAATATCTTGTTTAAAATATTCCAAATGATTCGGTAACTCTCCTTTTTCCCTGGTTGGCATATTAGGGATTTTATTAAGTTGTTCTTTCATTTTATCTAATGCCTCAATCGCTTCTTTTGGGCTTGGTCTTTTAGCTTGTAATTTTAAATCTTCTTGATAGAAATCTCTTTCTTGTCCAGAAGTATCTAACTTGACTTTAATTTCTGGGTCTGAGAAGACTGAAAATATTCCGTTATAAACTTTATCGTCAATTACTTCGCCTTGTCCATTGGGAGTTATAACCCTATCGCCTTTTTCAATGCTCATAATTGGTATTGCCCCTAAACTTAGTTATTAAGGAACTACGTATTGATGTGGGTTCTTATTCATTTTAATTATCATTAAGGGTTGAATGTAGAATAAAGAACAAAAACTGTTAAGACAATAACAGTTAATCCACTATATGCTGTTGCACCCTCACAAATCCTTACCTTGCTTAAGTTTCATCCAGCTAAAAAAGAAGAAATAAGCGAACACGTAAGTCCATAGCGATCTGGCGCAACTATTTTTGAGATAAATGGGGTCAAATGAGCAGTGATTCCGAAAGTTAGGCATTTAGACTTGATCAGTGGCTTTCAATGTTGCGTAACTTGTTGCCGCAGGCATCGCGAAGGATAAAACTGTATCAATTGAAGTCTCTGAAATTTAAGGGCGCTTAAAACCCTTGCTGTACCATATTAAATTGTTGCACCAAATAATATATGCGTTATTTATTAACTGCTACTATTTTATGGTAAAATCTAGGGAAATTTTATACACATCATTTTTTAAGGTAATATTATGACTTTCAAAGCCGCAGTGTTATCAATTGATGGCGGAGGTATTAAAGGAATTGTTCCAGCAATGATTTTAGCAGCAATTGAAGATAAAACAGGTAAGCCAATATGTGAGCTTTTTGATTTCATTGCAGGAACTTCAACAGGAGGTATATTGGCATTAGGGCTTACAAGACCAAGTGAAGAAGATAGTACAAAGCCAAAGTTTACAGCTAAAGAACTAGTAAATCTATACAGAAAAGAAGGAAGAATAATTTTTCAAAGAAGAGAAAATAAAAAATTAAATGTATTTCACAAAAAAGTTTTGAAAGCCATACTGGATAAATTTGCACCAGAGGTAAAAGCAGAGGATTTATTTAGTAGGAAGTATACTCGAAAAGGGAAAGAAGACGTAATTAATAATTACTTGGGAGATACATGTATAGAAAAAGCACTTACGGAAGTTTTGATTACTAGTTATGCTACTAACTTCAGAAAACCGATTTTTTTTACAAATAACCTAAAGAAAGAACAGGAGTACGAAACCTCTCAGTGCTTCCGTGTGATTTGTAAAGGCTACAAGATGAGAGATGCGGCATTAGCAACTTCGGCTGCACCCACATATTTTAAACCCTACCGGATTGATACTATAAACCATCGAGACAAAGAGTACACGTTAGTTGATGGTGGAGTATTTGCTAATAATCCGACTTCGATTGCAATTATAGAAGCAATGAATTCTTACAAAGCAAAGACTGGAGATAACATTTCTTTAGATGACTTGTTAGTAGTATCAGTAGGGACAGGAAGGAAAGTACGTGGATTAGATATTAAAGATATAGCTGGATGGGGACAAATAAAATGGATAGAACCATTGATTGATATGACTTTGAATGGTCAAAGTGAAGTGGTTGATTATCAAATGGAGCAATTATTATCAACAAAGCTGCAAAACAAGACTCAGGATCAACAACAGTATTATCGATTTCAGCCACAATATTCAGAAACAAAAAATTCAAAAGAGTATAGTATTAGTGGAAATGCTTTTATTTATGTGAATGATAATATGGATGATGCGAGTGATGATAACATTTCTAATTTACTTGGAGCAGCAAATAGATTTATTGACATGGAAAGAGAGAATTTAGAAAGATTAAGTACCCAACTTCTCACTATAAAAGCGCAATTCAATAAATAATATAAAGTTTAATTTTAAATAACGTATGCGTTTTTATCTTTGCAGAACGAACTAAGTAATGGGCGAATTATTAAAATTAATATGGATAGCAATGAGATAATAAGACAGCGTTTAAATGAGCGTGGCTATTTTATCCAAGAGACACTTGGTGTAGGCGGTTTTGGCATGACTTATCTTACTAGGGACAAAATTAACAAAGAAAATTTATTTGTTATTAAGACTATAAACATAAGCAATGAACTACTTCAATTTAATAAAAAAGACTCACTGAATCGTTCAATAAATTCATTTAGAAATGAAGCTAGTATTTTACTTTATTGTAAGCATGAAAATATTGTAAAAATCTATAGCATCTTAAATGAGTAGTTTGAACTACCGATTAGCAATAAAAATCAGAGTGAACAATATACTGACAAATTGGAATTGCTGTTTCTTGTAATGGAATATATTGAGGGAGAAAACTTGGAAGAGCTTCTTAGCCAGCGAGGTTCTCCTCTACAAGAGGCAGAAGCATTACATTATATTCATCAAATTTGTAAGGCATTAGTTTTTATTCACAAGAAACGTTTGTTGCATCGCGATATCAAACCACAAAACATCATGGTGCGTAAAGCTACTAATGATGCAGTGCTGATTGATTTTGGAATAGCACGAGATTTTCTTCCTGAAAGCACTCAGTCAATAACTGTATCATATACAAAGAATTATGCACCACCTGAACAGCGTCGCCGAACACATATACCAGGAAACTATACTGATATTTATGGTCTAGCTGCAACACTATACTATCTGTTAACAAAAAAACCTCCAACTGATAGTTTAGAAAGACAGCATGAAGACCTAGAAGAACCTCAAAAGAAAAAGATAAATCATAATATTAGCAAAAGGGTAAACGAAGCAATTCTTTGGGGTATGGAGCTAGATTTTAAAAAACGCCCTCAGACAGTAGAAGAATGGCTTGAATTTTTAAATCCTGTTAAAGTTAAATTTGATGCTGGGGATTTAATAAATTCACCAGACAAATTAAAAAAAGCTATTATCAATCATTTTTGTCCAAGCGAACTAGATGTGTTTTTAGCTGGTTTTAATCGTAATAACATATTTTATGATAATCTTGATGGCAAATACTTACCTGAGAAAATTAAGTCTTTAATTGGCCAATTGCCAGCGCCTTGAACTCTACCCACGCTAGGTATTTCCACCTTTACGGGTCTGATGGGTTCGAGGATGTGGCTTTTAGCTTTGGCGATCGCTCCTACGGAAAATTGGAAAGTTTTAGCTGGGATGCGATCGCAAAGCAAACAATCCAAGCCTACCAAAAAATTCTCACGAACAAATGAATCGTTCTGATACTTGCAATTCTCTATATAAAAAACCTGTAGATAAAACATAATAGTTTAAATCATATATGTGTAATTTAGTCAATATTTTTTATATCTCTCTCGTCCCTTATCCGAGAGTACTGACAACCTAAAATTTTGTTTCAAACAGCTAAAGTCCGATTGGGGAATAGGGGTTTTATGTCATGATGGGATACTAGAATATATATGCCTTTTAACTACAGGGAATCTCTCATGGCTCTCCGTCTAGGTGACACAGTACCCAACTTTACGCAAGCCTCAACACACGGCGACATCGATTTTTACCAATGGGCAGGTGACAGCTGGGTTGTGCTGTTCTCTCACCCTGCTGATTTTACACCTGTTTGTACAACAGAACTCGGCACAGTTGCCAAGCTAAAACCAGAATTTGACAAGCGCAATGTCAAAGCGATCGCACTCAGCGTTGATGACGTAGAATCTCACAAAGGCTGGGTGGGAGACATTGAAGAAACTCAAAGTACCACCCTTAACTACCCAATTTTGGCGGATGCGGATCGCAAGGTTTCTGAGCTTTACGACATGATCCACCCCAATGCTAACGCAACTGTGACAGTGCGATCGGTGTTCGTGATTGACTCCAATAAGAAACTCCGCCTGAGTTTCACCTATCCTCCCAGCACGGGACGCAACTTTGATGAAATTTTGCGGGTGATTGATTCTTTGCAATTGACTGATAATTACAGCGTGGCAACACCAGCTGACTGGAAAGATGGAGAGGATGTTGTAATTGTCCCCTCACTCAAAGATCCAGAAGTACTTAAAGAGAAATTCCCCAAAGGTTACGAGGAAATCAAACCCTATCTGCGGATGACTCCTCAGCCTAACAAGTAAATCTGAAAATGATTTCGGATAAAAAGCAAAGGCGCAAAGATATAACTTTGCGTCTTTCTTTTTTGCGTGAGAATATAGTCAGTTGACTAGGCATCCAAACCTGGAGGATATCTCGATGTTTTCATCCCCTTTGGTTTTGCAAATTCCGTCATCAATGCAAATGACAGACGAACAATTTTTTGATTTCTGTCAGGTGAATCGTGACTTACGCATTGAGCGAAATAAATTTGGAGAATTGGTAATTATGCCTCCTACTGGTTCAGAGACAGGAAACCGAGAAGGTAATATATTTGGGCCGTTGTGGGTTTGGTCGGAACAAGATGGTACAGGTATGACTTTTAGCTCTAGTACTGGATTTAAGCTATCAACAGGTGCAGAACGCTCTCCAGATGCTTCCTGGATTAAATTGGAACGATGGAATGCTTTATCTCCAGAACAGCAGCGAAAGTTTGCTCCCATTTGTCCAGATTTTGTAGTCGAACTCAAATCTCCCAGCGACAACCTCCAGACTTTGAAAGAAAAAATGGCGGAATATATGAATGAGCCAGGAATACAGTTAGGCTGGTTGATTGACCGTAAGCAGCGTAAAGTTTATATTTATCGTCCTGGATTGCCAGAGGAATGTTTGGATAATCCTGATAGTGTAATCGGCGAGTCGGTATTGCCTGGGTTTATTTTGAATATGAGTAAAGTTTGGTAAGAAAATTTTATTTAAATTTAGGCTGGCGACGATACAGCAATTTAAATTGGGAAATTGGTGTGACATCTAAGGGTAGTTGAATAGTAAAAGTGCTACCTTTATCTAATTGGCTCTCCACGTTTAAACTACCTTGGTGTGACTGAATAATTGCCTGAGCGATCGCTAATCCTAATCCAGAACCGCCAGTTTTACGAGAGCGATCGCTATTCACCCGGTAAAAGCGATCAAAAATCCGAGTCAGTTCCTGGTGAGGAATACCAATACCTGTATCTTGAACCTGAATCACAGCATATTTTTCACTACGATCTAAGACAACAGTCACCTTTCCAAATTGTGGCGTGTATTGAATTGCATTGATAATTAAATTAGAAACTAGACGATAGAGTTGGTCAGAATCGCCTACGATATTTAGAGGTTGCTCGACTCTGATTGCAGATGTCAGCGTCACTTTAGCAGAAAATGCGATCGCTGCAAATTCCTCTATTAAGTCATTGACAATATCATTTAAGCAACATTCATGTCGTAATGGCAGAGGTTGTCGGTCTAGACGAGCCAAGAGCAGCAAATCAACAACTAAAGAAGTAAGTCGATGATTCTGACGCTGTATAGTTTGTAGAATGTCCCGCGCTTCGATTTCATCTACTTTCGGCATCAACAATGCTGATTCCACCGTTGCTTGTGTTGCAGCTAAAGGTGTTCGCAATTCATGTGCTACATCTGCTGTAAATTGTTGGATTTGTCTATAAGATTGATAAATAGGTTGCATTGCTAATCCTGCTAACCACCAGCTAGCAACACTAACCACAACCATCGTTGTAGGCAATCCCACGGCTAAAATTAATTTAACAGCATCCAGATAACTACTAAAATCTTCCAGACTTCGCCCCACTTGGATGTATCCCCAATCACGATTATCTTGAGTGTGTAATACAAAAGAAATTTGATAATATGGGTTGTCTTTGCTGTCTTTGAGAGTTTGCCAAAGTTCCTTGTTAAAGACTAGAGAAAGCCCCTCTGGATGAGAACCTGCGATCGCAATCAAGTGTCCTGAATTATCAAAAAAACGTAGATAGTAGTAGCCTTGATGGATAGCGCTGAGAATATGCCTTTTAGAGCTTGACTGCTGTTGAATGCAGCTTTCCCCAATTACACAAATATTTGGTAAAAGCTGCTTTACAACTGGTTCAATGCGTCCGGGTTGTTTTAGTTTCAGTTCGATACTGTCGTGTATCGTTCCCGCGACAGATTCCAGTTCTCGGTCTAATGTTACCCAATGAGCATGGGATACGGCTGTGTATACGCCGAATCCGCATAGGCTTAAAATCACAGCCATGACAAGCGCATACCACAGAGCCAAGCGTACCCGCGTTAAGTTAAAAAGTTTATTTTGATTCATAACAAAACATCATTGGCAGCTTACAGATTAATTGAGCCTGATGAAGAAAACGTTTAGGCAGGATAATCCTGATACTGCTAAATGTACACTTGCTATTCCTATGAAGATTGTTCAAGAGGTTTCTTTGATAAGTGTTGGAAGTTTTGAAGAATCAAGTGATTGGTCTATCATTCGTGCTGAAATTCGTGAAGCTATCTCTCTAATCGTGTATCCTCCTGGTACATCCAGCTTTACAATTAACCCAACAAAGCATGGTAACGGTGTCAAGCCAATTAAAGAAGCTTGCATGATTGCGTTGAGAGATAGATTTGGATGGAAGTTGGAAAGTCCGATTAACTATGCAACTAGATCACCAGGAAAAGTGGATGCAACAAAAATCATTGATAACTATCTTTTTGCTCTTGAGTGGGAAACTGGTAATATCTCCTCAAGTCATCGAGCAGTCAATAAAATGGTTCTTGGATTACTACGAGGTGTTTTGCTAGGTGCTGTCTTAGTACTTCCAAGTAGAAAACTTTACCCTTACTTAACCGATCGAATTGGCAATTATGAAGAGCTAGAGCCATACTTTGATGTTTGGCGGTCAGTCAGAATTGAAGAGGGTTTTCTTGCAATCTTTGTGATTGAACACGATCAAATAGATAACAGTGTACCAAAGATTACCAAAGGAACAGATGGTCGTGCATTGGTCTGAAGTAGTTATGTAGAATGAGGAATTTGCTGTTGTGATGCAGTCGTCTTGCGTTGCTTCAATTTCTTTATTCCCCTTGCCGATTCCCATTGTTCTATTATTCCATTAGCCAGATCAGTCAATCGTTCTACTGCTGGCTCTGTGTCTCCAATTTCTGAACCAATCCAGTAACGCTGTAGTTTTTGTGCTGCATAAAATGTTGTACCAGATCCACCAAATGGATCAACCACAATCTGACCTGGATTAGATGCCATTGCAATAATTCGTTCTAGCATAATGGGAGCAAGTTCGTTTGAAACTCGTTTTTTGTGCCGACGATGCCGAACTGGTGGAATATCAGTCCACATTTCCTCTGTCAATGTCCATAAAACTTCAGTGAAATCAGCTTCGGCAGCATTCTCCCAAACATCCTCTGGTGTATCCCAGACATCCATTAAATTAATACCCTTTTCATTAAGCTTTTTTCGATGCCCACCATAATCACGAATTTCTCCACCACAATGGCGACAAACTTGAATAGGTGTGTAGACTTTGTTGAAGACTGCTGGTTCCCCTTTGGTATAGTATATTAGTCCGTAGTGGGCAGGAGACATCTTTTTACCTCTAGGAAAAGCTTTTGGCATTCTGCAAGCAATCCAATGTCGAAACCACATCCCTTTTTGATTGAGGTATGCACCGTAATCTATGCACCATTTCGGCAGGTTGAATACAAATAAACTTCCACCTTCTTTTAGCACTCGAATGCTCTCACTAAGCCACTGTTGTGACCAGTCTAAATATTTATCCGCCTCCATCTGATCGCTTACACCTTTACCGTATTCTTTGCCGAGATTAAAAGGTGGATCGGCAAATACGATATCTACAGACTCATCAGGCAAGGCTGACAGAAGTTTAAGACAATCTCCTTGATAGAGGATGCCATATTCACTCATGTAAACCTGTTGCAGTCCCTTTTGAGTTGCAGCATCAGTTGTAATCAATCGAAACGGGAGCATTCATTTAACCTTTAGTACGTTGGTATAGCTTGAGTTTATGTACTCTATTGTCAATTGTCAATAGAGTTTTTTTTGAGAAGTTGTACTACGTGGCTGATGGGGTTTTCCAGTAGGCTGATTTTTATATCTCTCTACTTCAGCAGCTTCTATATAGTAGTAACGCCCAAGTTTGCGAGCTACAATCTGACCATTCTTAATTAGGTCGTGAACTCGCTGACGGGTTACGTCAAGTAACTTGGCAGTTTGAGCTACAGAGAGTAATTCAGGACTGTCATTTGAACCGGAGTCTGTCATATAGCTAGACTTGATGCCCAAAATCAGTTTTCTAGTCAATCCAACATCATAAATCTAAAATCTAAAATTAAAAATTGATTGACCTAGCTTCTCAGGGAATTAACAAAGTACAGGCTAAGATTTTGCGATCGCATCTAGGAACGTTTGCAGATGATTGGGGGAGCCAGGAAATGAATATCTATGACGATTATTTCACTCTTAAAAACGGGGACTTTCATCGGTGAGATTGAGACGATATCCCACACCATGCATAGTTTCAATGGGGTTCCCGCAGCCACTATTAGCTAATCTGCGGCGCAGCAAACGTATTTGAGCCGCCACTACATTACTAACTGGTTCTGCGCTCACCTCCCAAAGCTGATTGCGAATCTGTTCAGTTGTAACAATTTGGTGCGGATGCTTCATAAAATACTCTAGTAGCTGGAATTCTTTATTAGTTAAAGGAATTACCTGTTTATCCCCTTGATGGTTCTGACTGACAACCATACTGTTGCTGTAATCGAGAGTTAGGTTGCCAACAGTTAACTCCTTGGATTGAAATTGAGGCGATCGCCTCTGCAAAGCACGCAACCGCGCCAACAATTCCGCCATACCAAAGGGCTTTACCAGATAATCATCAGCACCTGCATCCAGACCAGCAACTTTATCTTCCATCCGATCTTTAGCTGTCAACATCAAAACTGGCAGAGGATTACGCCGTGTTCGTAGCCGACTACACAGTTCTAACCCAGACAATCCTGGCAACATCCAATCGATAATAGCCAAAGTGTACTGCGTCCACTGGTTTTCTAGATAATCCCATGCCTCATTACCATCTAAAACCCAGTCAACTACATACTTTTCCAGATTCAAGGTGCGCTTGATTGCCGAACCCAAATCTGGCTCATCTTCGACTAGCAACACTCTCATATTATTTATTAAAGCTAAAGCGACCATCTACTTTTTTGCCATCAATATCTACAAGCATCTTTACTTGATATTGACCAGAGGATTTTTCTGGGAGCAAAACAGTATAATGTTTACCTTCTCGATCGTAAGTAAGATTTAAAGTTTTCTGGCTTCCATCAGGTGTCTGAACTTGAGCCTTTACTTTGGCATTAGATATTGCTTCGTGATTGTCGCCTCTTTGTAAGTAAAAATCCATGTGAGTTCCATTAGCTTCTTTCTCAGCTACAAACTCTAAATGATAGGCTCCTGTTTCCACAACTTGACCTCCTTTAGATTCACCATGCTGGCTAGATGTTTTGCCAGCAGGCGAAGCTGGAGTTGAGGTAGAAATAGCTGGATTTTTTTCGGTAGTAGCTACTTGATTACTGTTACTACAAGCTCCTAAAAAAAGCAGCCCTACACTTGCTATAAAAATCAAACTTGATTTTAGTGAAATCATTGATTTACTCCAGTTCATAAATAAGAAACAAATTTAAAAGCCCAATTATAATACTGGATTTTTTGCTATATCAATATTTTGTAAGAATATAGTATTTTTAGGAGCCAGAAACTTCCTAAACTGAGAATACAGAGCAGGAATAACTAACAATGTTAATGCTGTCGAGGTAAACAAGCCACCCAACACCACTATCGAAAGGGGTTGTAAAATTTCTTTACCAGGGCCACTCTCAACTACTAATGGTGCTAATCCTAAAGCAGAGGTAAGAGCTGTCATCAAAATGGCGTTAAGCCGTTCCATTGAACCTTGAATAAGCACTTCTTTAATAGGTATCCCTTCAGCAAATTTGGTATTGTAATTATCTACTAATAGCAAACCATTACGGGTGGCAACTCCAAAGAGAGTGATAAAGCCAACTAAAGAAGCAATAGAAATAACACCGTCTGTTAAAGCTACTGAAAATACTCCTCCCACCAATGCTAAAGGTAAGTTAATCATAATCATGATGGTAGAAGGGATAGATTTGACTGAAAGATACATAATTACTGTAATGACGACAAAGGCGATCGCACTGAAAATTAAGATATTCTGAGTGGCTCGTTCTTGCGCCTCAAATTGCCCTGCATATTGAATATAGTAACCAGAGGGAGGATGCACTTGTTGATTAACTTTGTCTCTAATTTCATTTACAATAGAGCGCAAATCTCTACCGCTAGCGTTAGCGGAAACAACAATCAAGCGGGAAACATTTTCTCTGTTGATAGTGCTAGGCCCTGAGCCATTGTTAATTATGGCAACTTGTGATAGAGGAATCTTTTGACCCTCAGGAGTATCAACTAATAAGTTGCCAATGGTATCCAGACTCTGACGTGCATCTGGTTTTAACCACACAACTAAGTCAAAAGTTTGTTGTTTTTCCAAGACTTGGGAAACTACTTTTCCATTGAGGGCAGTTTCAATAATTTCGGAAAGTTTTCCTACTGTTAAACCATACCGAGAAGCAGCTTGGCGATTGAACTTAATTTGTATTTGTTCCACTGGTACTTGAGGCTCTAGTTGTAAGTCAACAACACCATTAACGGTTTTCATCACCTCATTTACCTGGCTGCCAATGATGCGGAGTTGTTCTAATTCTGAACCGAAAATTTTGATAGCGATCGCACTTCTCACCCCAGACAAAACCTCATCCATCCGGTGAGAGATAAAACCACCAATATTCGGTGCTACCCCTGGTAATTTAGCAAACTCTTCCCGCAGTTTTTTAATACTTCCCTCCCTATCTTCCATCCCCGCTTTACTCAACTCAATATCCAAATGTCCCAAATTCACCCCTGCTGCATCTGCATCACCAGGCGCACGTCCAGAACGCAACTGCACGTAAGGAAATCTAGAGTCTCCCTTCAGCGCGTCTTGAAGTGCTTCTCCGGCTACATTAGTAGCTTCCAAGGATACACCAGGATAGAGAGTGAGAGTATTCACCAAAGTTTGCTCTTGAAATTCTGGTAAAAACACTCTTCCAAAGGAGGGAGCAATCACAGCAGATGCTATTAAACTAGCAGCAGCTAATATTAAAATAATTCCAGAATGCCGCAGAGAAAATGTTAAAAGTGGATGATAAAGCTTCTTAAAAAATCTTGCTATCCAAGGCTCGGTTTCTGGCAAGTTACCGTAAGGTAATAAGATTGCACATAATGCCGGAGTCACCGTTAATGCTGTGATACTAGAAGCAATAACTGCTGCCATATACCCTAATCCCATTGGGATAAAAATACTACCTTCTACACCAGCCAAAGCAAAAACTGGAGAGAAGACAAC
>NZ_DASQZC010000320.1:0-11299 GCF_035638895.1 Nostoc sp.
AAAGTATTAAACAAATGCTCACCTTTATCTGAAAAGCAACTTCTAATTTCCGATAAAATCAAACGCTGTTTTTCCTTACTATAACGAGCAATCAAATAGATTAACTGCAACAGTTTGGGAGTGTTATCAAAGTTATCTAAAAGGTTAAAATCAGAAATGTTATCTATCAAATTTAGCGGGCTATAAAACACTTGAGCAACAAAATAATCCTTATATTTGTGATTTCTGTTATTACGAGATACAGGATTTTTTAATTTCAAAAAAGCTTGAAAAATATTTAATTGGCTAGATGAAAGATTCAACTCATTAGCAATATTAAAAAAATTTTCAATATTCCAGCTCAGAATTTCTATACATGATTTAAATGCTTCCTTTGTAAGAGAAGCCCATTTAGGACTTAGGAGAATTTTAACAACAGTTTTAAGGAGCCAACGTTTAAGAGTAATTGATTGTCTCCTCATTCCGGCATTTGGACTTAACAGATTTGAAGTTAACACACATGAAATATAATCACATGGTGATGCAAGGAGGAAAATTTCAACTTCTTCTACCTTCTCATGATTGTCTGGCAATATATGAACCAAGACAAGAGCTGCACCTACACTTTCAGTTAGATTATTGTCATATAAGCATGAAATCAAAAAACTGTATAACCATGACTGTGAATTCGGCTGACTGACTTGTATTAAAGGATAAAGTAATTCAATTTCCAAAGAATGGGCTAATGGTTCAAGGCATTTTCGGAATTGCTGACGAATACGTTTATCTTGCTCTAGTACCCCTTCCTGTAGTAATCGTGCAGCTAGAATAGCCCCACGCCCAAGCCTGCGTCTCAATAAACGTAAATTTTCATCATCTCCTTCGTTAAGATTTTCTAGCACCGCAACTACCACTGCTAGTTCTGTTTTACGCCCATTCTCAACGAGAGCACTTAACAGAAAATGCATAACTTCACGCCAATGAGCATCACCTGCTATTAACTCAACTCTTTCACGTAATTCGTCTGCACTCACAGATTCATAAATAAATTCTGCTGCAAAAAATTCTTGCAATGGGCGAATATCAAAACGTACATAATTACCATCAACGGGTGTACTGACCAGAACTAGTCTGTCTGTTGTGGCTTGCATCAACACATCAACAGTTTCATCTATTTCTGTTTCTACCATTTGCGATACTGCATCTGTAATAAGTTTTTTAAACTCATGATTACGATCTAACTTTGTCTGAGCGCCCTTACTCAATTCTGCTCTAGCATGTAAAACAAATCCAAGGCGATTATGTACTGTCTTCAATAATTGCTCTTCTTCACTTAAAAGTTTAGCTAATCTTTTATCTAGCAAATTCCTATTTGCTTCTCTCTTTCTAATTACCTGATAAAAATTTGTAAATAATTTCCATCTTCTTTCAGGGGGTTTTTCACCAGATCGTACTACAATTGCCATGATATGAGACTGTAAAGGTGTAGTCATCAACTCACGCACAGCTGGAGATTGAATAGCAGATATCAATGTTTGTAGAGCTTTTTTTCCTTCACTTGGAGAGCGATTCAGTTCTAACACTGGTTTGGCACATTCAATAGCTTTTTCTGGAGAAAGATTTATCAGTTCTATAGTGGGACCATCTAAATCTTCAAATTGTCCTGAATATCCTTGGGGACGAGATGTACATAGAGTCAGAAGATCGGCATTGATTTCCACTGCTACATCATTTACAAAGCGACATACTTCTGTAGCAACGGCATCCTTAACATCTTGAGGAACTTCATCAAGTCCATCAAAAATTATGACCCAGCTACGATTTCCTAGTAATCGTTTGAGTGTTCCAACATTAACTTCTTGCTCAACACCAGCAGAAATAAAATAGGCTAAGTATGTTAAAATGCCACGAGGCTTGTTTCTTTCTTGTTCTCCAAACCATTGAGCAAATTCCTTTAGCTCAATACTAATAGGTATTCTAGGTACTGAAGGCCAAAAACCATTCTTTTCAGTAGCTTTGCGAATTTCAGATGCTAAGGTCTTTTGTTTTGGTGGAACCTGGGATATATCTTTATTTACAATTAATGCTGCTCGTTGAATTTGACAAAAGAATTGGGTAATTGTTGATTTTCCCTGTCCTGGGCCACCTTTTATAAACCAGACTCTAGCTCGTGATGGATGCTTGTTCCAAATCTGCCACTCCTTCGTGTCTGGTTCTTGTTCATCAAGAAGATGACATCT
The DNA here is from genome assembly GCF_035638895.1 of Nostoc sp. Classification (GTDB taxonomy): domain Bacteria; phylum Cyanobacteriota; class Cyanobacteriia; order Cyanobacteriales; family Nostocaceae; genus Nostoc. The sequence continues at coordinate 2,220 of NZ_DASQZC010000320.1, forward strand.
GGCAGATGTTTTTACTAGCCGCGGCATTACTAAGTCTTGAAAATTATATTCATGACAACGAAATGGGAGGTCAACGAAAAGTTGGTGAATACCTGGGCTTTCTCCAGCAGAACCAGCTTGCTCTAGTTTAGTGTATTGTTGGTCATCAAGTTGATATAATATTAAGAAACGAAGGATTGTTTTGGCCTCAGGTTGTGCATCCTTAAGTTGATTAAAAATTTCGGTCAAGATGTTTCCTGGTGTCAGAAAATGCCTGTAATGATCGCTTATTTCTGGATTAAGTATTAATAAATCAAGGATCTTACGCCCACCCCATATATGAAAGTTATCTTTCAGTTCAGGGAATTCGTTAGCTACTAATTCTCTTGCTTTATCAAATGCACCAGTTTCTGGAGTTCCTGAAGGATCAATATTAGTTGCAACAATCCAGTTATCTGGTAATTTCCGTCCAGATTCAGGATTTTTAAACTCTTTTAACTCTGCTCGAATCTGACTTAATAACCATTTCTGACTATCTTTAGAAAGATTAGGCTTATGAAACTTAGATTGTAAGTACCAACATCCAGACCAGCGATCTGTTTCACTAGGATACGGTGCTTCTCCTTCAAAATATCCATCACGTCCACCATCAGAACCTGGACTAAATCCTGTTAATCCAAGCCCAAGGGCACGTAGAGCAAGATGATTTACCAAATGCTCAAAAGTATTTGGATCTAGCTGGGTTAAATCGTAGCTATCAGGCATGGAATTTAATAATTATGGGATATTTGAACAATTTACAGTTAGGTGAGTGAACATTATCCACCACAACTTTTGAGACGTATGGATCGAGTAAGAGTTATTGATTAAGTTTAACTCCTTTGTACTAATTTATACTTCCAAGAAGCTTTTCATCTAAAAAATGACGCACTAAATCCTTAATACCCAATGTCCTATATTGCGCTGTAACTTTATCGGACGCAATTAAGCCACATACAATATCAATGTGAAATTGTGGTTTTAACTACGCTATTCCATTGAATTAGTAAGATAAACTTGCCGTATGTATGTCATCAAACTACTTACCTTCGTCTAGTAACCAAAAAGGCATAAGCAATGACTAAAGAACCAGTCAAAGTAATATTATGGGAAGAAAATCAAAAAGATTTTCTCAAAAAGTTCTACGATCTCCAATTTATTCCCAGAGTAGGAGAGGAAGTTTACCTAAAAAAGGAAAGATGGAAAGTAACCAGAGTTGAGCATGATGTAGAAATTAGTGAGATTAATGTCTACATGGAATTAATCAAAAAACCCAAGCAGGATAAATCATCTAATTCTTAAATACAAGAAAATACACTCAACTATAGCAATCCTATTTGATTTGTGAGAATTGCAACCCGCAGATCCTCGACTTCGCGGAAGTTGTCGGGGATCTTGTTTATGTGCGTTTGATTCAGGTTTTAAATTTTTATGCAAGGCGCGATGTCTACGACGGGCGTGCAACACCACAAGATTTGCAGCCAAGTGGTGACGATCGCACCTAATCTTATCTATAACGATAGACTATAAAAGTAAAGAAATGTAAATAAACTAAATTTTGCAACCGTGGAAAACATCACATTGGGGCAAAATGGCCCATCTGTTACACCCTTGTGCATAGGCACTTGGGCTTGGGGTGATAAACTATTTTGGAATTATGGCGATCGCTATGGCCCAGAACAGTTGCAAGAAGCATTTACCGCAGCATTAGAGGCTGGTGTTACCTTCTTTGATACTGCCGAAATCTATGGAATGGGAAAAAGCGAGAAATTTTTGGGGCAGTTTCTCCAACAAACACAACAACCTGTGCAAATAGCTACAAAATTTGGCCCTGTACCGTGGCGATTTACAGCCCAATCGGTCTCTAATGCTTTAACAGAGAGTCTCAAACGCCTACAACTTGACCGAATCGCCCTTTACCAAGTGCATTGGCCTTTTGCCTTCTTGTTAAGTCAAGAAACTTTGATGAATGCCCTAGCAGATGAAGTGAAACGGGGCAGAATTGCTACAGTCGGTGTGAGTAATTACTCAGCAGAGCAAATGCGGGACGCCCATCAAATATTGGCGGCCCGGGGAGTGCCTTTGGCTGTGAACCAAGTCCGCTATTCTTTACTGACTCGTCAAGTTGAAAGCAAAGGTATTATCGCAACTGCCCGTGAGTTGGGTGTGACTATTTTAGCTTATAGTCCTTTAGCACAGGGATTACTTACAGGCAAGTACAGTATTGATAGTACTGAAACTCCCACTGGTGCCAGGAAAGTAGATTCGCGATTTAACAAAGAAGGTTTGCAAAAAATTGCCCCAGTTATATCTTTGCTACGCAAGTTCGGTGAAAAATACGATCGCACTCCTGCCCAAGTTGCTCTCAACTGGTTAATTGCTCAGGGTAACGTTATTCCCATTGCTGGGGTGAAGACAGCCGAACAGGTACGGCAGAATGCTGGTGCTTTAGGCTGGAGATTGAGCGACGATGAAATTGGAGAGTTAGAACTAGTTAGTCGTCCTTGGTTGTAGTATTTCTGAACTACTCAAACACAGGAGGCCAAATTTCTGACACTACTAGCTCCCAACCTGGTAATAAGTCTGGTAGTGTCAGTTTCTTATTATCCTGCAAAACTATTGGTTCTTGGTTGAGCCGATAAACTGTGAGCGTCAATTTCTCAGGATCAATCAGGATACCAACCGTAGCTCCTAGTTGTAAGAATAACTGAATTTTTTCTACCAGTGGTTTGATCCGGTCTGACTTAGATTTTATCTCTACCATCAAGTCAGGAACCAGTTCCACAAAGTCGCGCTTGCTTGTTTTCAGTCTATCAGCACGAACAAAAGATACATCGGGAGCGCGGAGATTTCGTTTTTCGTTATCAGCTTCTTTCCCGTTTTCAGTTTCTAACGTCGGCAAAATGAAACCAGCGCTTGAACCAGTCACCCGTCCTAGCTTCTGTGGGCGTACCCAATTACCTAGTAATCTAACTAACTCAGCACCTATTTCCTCTGACTCATAATCTGATGGCCCCATAAGAACTATATTTCCGTCTACTAGCTCCATCTGCCATTCTGGATGCTCTGCTTGTAGTTGCTCTAAGTCTGGAATAGTGAACATAAGACCACTTAAGAATGCATCTTTAATTTATCTTCCTACAAACGGGTAGGATAATTTACCCAAAAAGCCAAAAAGTCAAGAGCCAAAGTCAAAATCTTGACTCCTAACTCTCAACTCTGCCAATTTTAGATTTGGGTCGCACCTTTGTTGCGCTTCCAGCGCAACTTGGATTTTAGATTGAAGAAAAAATCTAAAATCCAAAATCGATTAACTTCTAACTGTTGACTAAGAAGCTGATTCCCTAGCTGTAGGTGAACCTATCTTTTTACTAGGAGATGCAGAAGAATCCTGTCCACTTGTCCGTAGTTTGGGCTTGGGAGAAGAATGTCTTTCTTCACCATTGCTGCTATCTGATTTCCACGCAGCACGGGGGCGATCGCTGGAAGAAGATTCACGACGCTTACCGAGTCTTGGTTTGGGAGCAGAGGATTCCTCTTGGGGAATTTCCACATCTGAACTCAACCAAGCGGGACGAGTTTGATCGTAAGCGATTTGCAGTGCAGCTGCGGCGATCGCTTGAGCATCGTATTCTTCAATCAGTTCGCTAACAATTGGCAAGAATGAAGCCAAACGCTCACCTGTCAAAGCTTCTCGCACTTGTTCTTGCAGTTTCAGGATGTGCCGCGCTTCAATTTGTGCGCGTGTAGGAATGGTCAGCAATTGCCAACTTTGGCGATTATGACGTTCAAATGTTTGCTGTTTGCGCCGCTCAAATGGTTGTACTAAAGAAATTGCTGTTCCTTCTTTACCAGCACGACCAGTACGACCAATGCGGTGGACATAAGTTTCTACGCTATCGGGTAAGTCGAAGTTGATTACGTGGGACAGTTGATCGACATCTAAGCCTCGTGCTGCAATATCGGTTGCTACCACCCAACGAACTTGACGGTTACGGAATCTGACTAATAGCCGTTCCCGCGCTTGTTGAGACAAGTCACCGTGGTATTCATCGACACTATGACCAGCCCCTTGTAACTGACTGGTGAGTTCTGCGGCTGTGCGTCTGGTGCGGACAAAGATTAAAGCTGTTTCTGGATCTTCCATTTCCAGAATCGGCTGTAATGCTTTGGCTTTTGTCCAGTGACGGGGGATCAAGTAAGCTACTTGATTGATTTTGTTGGGAGCGGCTTTTGGCTGCTCAACGGTGACAGTTGCAGGCGATCGCAAAAACTTGTTCACCAACATCCGAATCGATGGTGGCATTGTTGCCGAGAATAAAGCTGTTTGGCGATCTACGGGCGCTTGCGACAGGATTTTGATCACATCGTCGATAAAGCCCATGCTCAACATTTCATCGGCTTCATCCAACACAAACCACTTCACTTGATCCAGCTTTAAACAGCCGCGATCGAGCAAATCGATTACCCGCCCTGGAGTACCCACAACCATGTGAACGCCACGTTTGAGTTGCAACATTTGGCGGTCAATTGATTGACCACCGTAGATTGCTAACACCCGCAATCCTTCATTACCGATAAATTGGGCGATCGCATCGTGAACTTGCATTGCTAATTCACGAGTTGGTGTTAAAACTATGGCTTGCACGGCTCTTTGATTAATATCCAGCCGTTCTAAAATTGGCAGTGAAAATGCTGCCGTTTTGCCTGTTCCAGTTTGAGATTGACCTACCACATCACGACCGTCCAGCAATTGGGGAATTGCTTGTATTTGAATGTTAGTGGGTTCGGTAAAACCGATTTTTTCTAGTTGTGCGACACGTTCTTGGGAAATGCCTAATTCTTGAAATGAAAGAGTCATTAATTCGTCCTAAATTTTATCTAAGGATTTTTGGATTAGTCATTTAGTCATTAGTTATTAGTCATTTAGTCATTAGTCATTAGTCATTAGTGAGCTTAGGGCGGTAGCGATGCCTCAAATCTTGGAGAGGCTATGCCAACAAGTCCGCCAGCGTTTCAGGTAAACCCTTATGAAAACTGCTATTAATGCAGCGTTGACCTCAGAATAAGGTTGAATCTGTAAGGGTCATTTAACAAATGGACTTTGGACAAAAGACAAAAGACAATTTAGTTATTGACTACTTGACCATAGAGGTCGTATGTATCAGCGTGGTGAATCGCTATTGGCACGATGGTTCCTAATTTTGCCTGGCCTTTGACATACACCAGACCATCAACCTCTGGGGAAAATCTACCTGAACGACCGATTAATTCACCACTTTCAGGATTTTCTTGCTCAATCAGGACATCGATGATTTTGCCTACTTCCTGTTGATTTTTCTTTTGAGAAATCGGTTGCTGGAGTTCCATCAGTTGGTATCGGCGATCATCCATCACTTCTTGAGCCAACTGATTTGGCAACTTGTAAGCGGGGGTTCCTTCCTCAGAGGAAAAGGTGAAGACACCAACATGATCAAATTCATGCCGCTCAACGAACTCTAGTAGATGCTCAAAATGCTCGCTTGTTTCTCCTGGGAAACCAACAATAAATGTTGTCCGCAGTACGGCTGTTGGTAGCGCCGTTTTGATGCGATCTATAATCCCATCATTTACCTGTCCTTGCCAAGGACGGTTCATGGCGCGGAGAATCTCTGGATGAGAATGTTGCAAGGGCAAATCCAGATAAGGCAAGACGTTGGGTGTTTCTTGGATGGCCGCTATCACATCTGGGGTCAGTCCCGTGGGATAAGCATAGTGCATTCTAATCCACGGTATATCTACTTTCCCCAAAGCGCGAAGTAATTCGGCTAATTTTGGCTTACCGTAAATATCTAGACCGTAATTAGTGGTGATTTGGGAAATTAAAATAATTTCCTTTACCCCTTGACTAACTAACTGCTCGGCTTCGGCGACTATAGATTCAATAGTACGCGATCGCTGGTTCCCTCGAAGATGAGGAATGATACAAAATGCACAACGATAATCACATCCTTCCGCAACCCGTAGATAAGCCACGCCCTCGGTTGTAGTGCGATAGCGCGGTGTAGTTTCGTCGGCGATGTAGGTTGGTTCTATACTAACCTGTTTAACCCGTTCGCCAAGTTCAACACGCTCAATTACATTTACAATTTTGTGATAATCACCTGTACCAACCACCGCTACTGCTTCCGGCAACTCTTCCAAAAGTTGTTCTTGGAAATGTTGTGCCATACAGCCGGTGATTACGATTTTTTTATTTGCCTCTGCCAGTTCTACCAAAGTTCTGACAGATTCTTGCCGGGCTGCTTCAATAAAACTACAAGTATTAACAATAACGTAATCGGCTAACTCTTCATTTGTATCTACACCGTAGCCTGCTTCTACGAGCATTCCCAGCATGTGTTCTGTATCAATTCGGTTTTTCTCGCAGCCCAGGTGAGAAATGGCAATTGTTGGCTTGTCACCCATATTTTGAAAAAATCTTCATTTTTTTTCTTCCTGTAATCAAACACTCTGGCGGAAAATTAAGCTTTTTTGCTATCACTATCCTCCTGAAAACAGCGCAGTGGCAAATATCCACTGTCAATAACTGTTCGTGTCATAACCCTATTAATAAATAAAAATAGAGGTCATGTTATGATATTTCTATCAATCTGTTCCCCAGGGTAAATTGAAGTGTCTTTGGGTACATTTGACACTTGTAATCTTTTTTAACAATTCGCCTATTGGTATTTTACATTACCACAGCGTGTGCGTTGTTAATCTACCCATCGGGAAGCCGCCCAAAGGGCTTGTTGTGAGAAGTCGCTACCCTCCGGAAAATCGACGAAAGCGACTACGCTTATAAAGCAGTAATGCTAGCCTGGCGATTGGCAAGTCCTACGACTGGGCGCGGACAAGACGCCTAAACCACGGAAAGCTGCCTTGCGTCTAGTGAGTGGCAAACTCCTCTTGTAGCCAAGTTTTATCTTAACATATCTTATGGGAGGTTGGAGGCCAATTTCCATCTAAGGAAGGAGGCAATAAACCGACTATCATAAAACACATTTGACTAGTTAATGAAAACTCAAGAGTCAAGGGTCATACAGTCAATAGTCAAAAAATTCTAGACTCTGGACTCCGCGAGGCGGATTAAAGACGTGGACTTATATCAATTATTTAAAACTCGCTCACCGATTATTGGCGTGGTTCACCTGCTACCACTGCCGACCTCACCTCGTTGGGGAGGTAGCCTAAAAGCGGTGATTGACCGCGCCGAACAAGAAGCCGTGGCCCTAGCAAGTGGAGGGGTTGACGGGCTGATTGTGGAGAATTTTTTCGACGCCCCGTTTACCAAAAACCAAGTTGATCCGGTGGTTGTGAGTGCCATGACCATTGTGGTACAACGGATACAAAATTTGGTGACTTTGCCTGTAGGGTTAAATGTTCTGCGAAACGACGCTAAAAGTGCAATGGCGATCGCGAGCTGTGTACAGGCGCAATTCATCCGCGTCAACGTTCTCACAGGAGTGATGGCAACCGATCAAGGATTAATTGAGGGAGAAGCCCATCAACTACTCCGCTATCGACGGGAGTTAGGGTGTGATGTTAAAATCCTGGCCGATGTATTGGTGAAACACGCCCGTCCTTTGAGTTCTCCAAATCTCACAGTCGCCGTGAAAGACACCATTGAAAGGGGTTTAGCTGACGGAGTAATTTTATCTGGTTGGGCTACTGGTAGCCCACCTAACTTAGAAGATTTGGAACTAGCTTGTGGTGCAGCAGCTGGCACGCCAGTTTTCATCGGTAGTGGAGCGAATTGGGAAAATATTGATACATTGATGCAGGCAGCAGATGGTGTCATAGTTTCCAGTTCCTTAAAACGTCACGGACGTATAGAGCAACCAATTGACCCAATTCGCGTCAGTCAATTTGTCGAAGCTGCACGTCGCAATTGGAATTCCAAAAGTGAAAAGAAATCAGCAGAACAAGTGAAGTTACATTCTTAGAAAGTAGGGAGTGGGGAGTGGGGAGTAGGGAGTAGGGGGAGCAAGCGAACAATTATTATTCCCGATTCCGCAATTCCCCATTCCCTATTCCCCCTTATCCCCAGAGGGGGCCCCACCATCCCCATTCCCCATTCCCCATTCCCCAATATTTATGATTCGCCGTCGTTCTACTCCTTGGATTCATAAATGGTCACGTCCATTGATTGCCGCGATCGCTGGATGTGGTGCCCTGATAACTGGTTATCTGACCATAGAAAAGTTAACAGGAGGCAGTGCAGCTTGTGTGGCACAGGCTGGTGTCAAGGGCTGTAATGATGTACTTTCCAGCCCTTGGGCAACGGTTTTTGGTCAGCCATTAGCTTTGTTCGGGTTTTTGGCATACATCAGTATGGTGATATTTGCTTTGGCTCCTTTGGTATTTAACTCAGGGGAAAAGAATAGCCGCAAACAATTGGAAAATTGGACGTGGTTGCTGCTGCTAGCGGGTGCGATCGCAATGTCTGTTTTTAGCGGCTACTTAATGTACGTGCTAGCATCTCAAATCAAAGCTATTTGTCTTTACTGTATCGGTTCAGCTTTGTTCTCTGTGAGTCTTTTAGTGCTGACGATTATCGGTCGGACTTGGGAGGATATTGGACAAATCTTCTTTACCGCTCTGATTGTAGGGATGGTGACGCTGATTGCCACTTTAGGCATTTATGCTGGCGTGAATCAATCAGATGTCACACCTGTAACTCCAGGACAACCCGCAAAAATTACCTTTACTCCCAAGGCAGACCCTAACCCAGCGTTCGGTTGGGAAGTTACCACTACTTCTAGTGAGGCAGAAATAGCCTTAGCACAACATCTGGCGAAGGTAGGCGCGAAGGAATACAGTGCTTACTGGTGTCCTCACTGCCATGAACAAAAGCTGCTTTTTGGTAAAGAAGCCGAGGAAGTAATCAACAAGGATGTTAAAGTAGAATGCGCTCCCGATGGACTCAAAGCTCAACCCGAACTGTGTAAAGCCGCAAAAATTGAAGGCTTCCCCACTTGGATCATCAATGGTAAAAGCTATAGTGGAGTCCAAAACTTAGAGGAACTAGCGAAAGTTTC
>NZ_DASQZC010000321.1:0-2942 GCF_035638895.1 Nostoc sp.
TAACTCGTGATTAAACTTCCTAATTACGAATTACGAGTGCTGTAAATGGACGGTTAGAAACCATATCTGCACAAACAAAACCTGCGTTTCCTTGCCTATGGAACGCAGGTTTAAAAACTTTAATTTGTTAGTCCGCGCAAGTCCAAAGAGTTTGTGCAGTCGTCAATTCCATTTACCAAGGCTGTGGACTGACTCAATAGTACAGACGCGATTAATTGCGTCTCTATAAACATAGGAGAAAATCATGGTTATTTCATCATTTAATCTCTCTAACCTCAACGGCGCTAACGGCTTCACCATCAACGGCATCGCAGCGGGTGACTACTTAGGCTATTCTGTCAGCAGTGCCGGAGATGTCAACAATGACGGCTTCGACGACTTGATTATCGGGGCATATAATGCCGACCCCAACGGCTACGATTCAGGGCAGAGCTACGTGGTGTTTGGCAGCAGCACAGGCTTTGACGCCACTCTCAACCTCTCTAACCTCAACGGCACTAACGGCTTCACCATCAACGGCATCGCAGCGGGTGACGAATCAGGCTATTCTGTCAGCAGTGCCGGAGATGTCAATAGCGACGGCATCGCTGACTTGATTATCGGGGCACCCAATGCCGACCCAAACGGCACCGATTCTGGGCAGAGCTATGTAGTGTTTGGCAAGAGCACAGGCTTTAGCTCCACTCTCAACCTCTCTAACCTCAACGGCGCTAACGGCTTCACCATCAACGGCATCGCAGAGTATGACTTCTCAGGTGAATCTGTCAGCAGTGCCGGAGATGTCAACGACGACGGCATCGCTGACCTGATTATCGGGGCATCTTTAGCCTTCCCCAACGGTGTCACTTCTGGGCAGAGCTACGTGGTGTTTGGCAAGAGCACAGGCTTTGACGCCACTTTCAACCTCTCCACCCTCAACGGCGCTAACGGCTTCACCATCAACGGCATCGCAGAGGAAGACTACTCAGGCTATTCTGTCAGCAGTGCCGGAGATGTCAACAATGACGGCATCGCTGACCTGATTATCGGGGCACGCTATGCCGACTTCAACGGGTACTCTTCTTCTGGGCAGAGCTACGTGGTGTTTGGCAAGAACACAGGCTTTAGCGCCACTCTCAACCTCTCTAACCTCGATGGCACTAACGGCTTCACCATCAACGGCATCGCAGCGGATGACGAATCAGGCGTGTCTGTCAGCAGTGCCGGAGATGTCAACAGTGATGGCTTCGACGACCTGATTATCGGGGCATATATAGCCGACCCCAACGGCTCAGGTTCAGGGCAAAGCTACGTGGTGTTTGGCAACACAGGCTTTAGCTCTACTCTCAACCTCTCCACCCTCAACGGCGCTAACGGCTTCACCATCAACGGCATCGCAGGGAATGACTTATCAGGCTATTCTGTCAGCAGTGCCGGAGATATCAACAATGACGGCATCGCTGACCTGATTATTGGGGCACCCGGTGCCGACCCCAACGGCTCAGAATCTGGGCAAAGCTATGTGTTATTTGGCGTACCTTTAGTGCAATTACTTCTGCTGTAGGAACCGGTTTTAGTAATGCTAATAATTTTGAAGTTACTACTAATGGGGCAGCCAGCACTGCTGTGATTGTCTACAACCCTGTAACTGGGCATGTAGTACTAATGAACTCCAAAACTATACCCATAGCTGGATAGCATATTACTTTTTTAGTAACACTCAATACTTAATTGTCAGTAGCAAAACAACTGACTACTGAAAACTAACAATCCACACAATTATTGCCAAAAATCAGTGACATCATATCCCAATTCCCCTAGCATCTGCCGTAGCAGGGGTAAACTGAGTCCAATTACATTGCTGTGACAGCCTTCGATTTTTTCGACGAAGAAACTACCAAAACCTTCAATTGCAAAAGCTCCAGCACACTTAAGGGGTTCACCAGTGGCAACGTAAGCAAGAATTGCGCGATCGCTCATTTGGGCAAAGTAAACTCTTGTGACTTGAGACTTGACTATAGTGCGATTTTGAGATGAGTCAATTAATGCGTGACCTGTGTACAAGTCGCCAAAGTTACCTTGCATTATCTGCCAACGAGCGATCGCATCAGTTGTGTCTGGTGGTTTGCCATAAATTTCACCATTCATGGACAAAACTGAATCACAACCCATAATCAAAGCCGATTCAAACTGTGGGGCTACAGTTTCCGCCTTGTATTGGGCAAGAGTTTTGACCAATTCTGCTGGTTCACTTAATTCAATTTGCGATTCATCAAAATCACTTGCTCGAACTATCGGTTCAATACCAACAGTTTGCAGCAAGCGGCGTCGGGCTGGGGAAGCTGAGGCAAGTACAAAAGGTGGAATTTTCATGATATTTCTGACAAACTTTGTAATTGGGAATAGGGCATAGGGCACTGGGCATTGGGCATTGGTAATTCAGTTTCTTCCCCATTCCCCATTCCCCACTCCCCACTCCCCAATTAATAAACAGTAAAAGAATTGACAACCTCATCAATCATTCGTTTAACTCTCGACCAGCGTTTTTCAGGAATTGAGGCGTTGAGGGTAAAAACTTTACCACGGCTAACGGCGACGCTGGCGATGTTGTGTCGTTCCTGTTGATTGGGGAGTTTAACCTCATACTCCAAAAGGTAGTATATTTTACCGTCTACTTCTCGCTGTGCAGCATTGACTAATTCAGCTGAACGGCCAGAGTCAGGAGGTGCAAGAGCTGCTTTTCCCAACTTATATCCTACTTCTGTTGGGGTTCCCAATTCTGACAAAGTTTTGCCTTCGGGAACTGGGCTAATCACAACAGAAACATTTTCAGACACCTCAATCAAATCGTGGAAAACTACATCTGGGCCGTTGGCAACTTTAACTTGCAGCCAGCCGTTAGGATATAAAAACTGATAGCCATCATTAGTGTCTACAAAGCTTTTGAGTCCAGATGCTGCCGC
>NZ_DASQZC010000322.1:0-2480 GCF_035638895.1 Nostoc sp.
CCTGAATGCAAAAATTTTCTCGCCAAAATTCCGAGTAGTAAAGTTAAAAAGAAATATTTCCTCAAATGCACAAAAGGCTGTGAAAATGTCGTGCTATTTTGGAGCGACTTTAACAAAACTTGGCAGCCACCACAAACTAAAGCAGTCCAAGCTGAAAATCAACAAAAGCCTCTTGTGAAGACGACGGCATATCCCTGCCCTGTATGTAAGAAACCTCTAGAGGAGTACAGTTACATCAAAGAGGGGCAGAGTAAGACAATGTTACGATGTTCTAACGCACAATCCCGTAAGGATACCAAACATAAAGATGTAGCTTATTTTAGTACCCAAAAAGGGTGGTGGAGTCCTAAGTTTGGGGAGATATCAAAAACCTAACTTAAAGTTATCTAACCCTAGCTGCTGTGGCTATAGTATTGTTAATTATTTACTTGTATTTTTGAACAAAAAAATACTTAATTTTACTTATGACACAATCAAAAGAAATTTGTACTGTGTTTTTGGGAAATTCAATGGTCGATGATGACTACACCCTGTATCAAGATGGACAGGTTAAAAGATTTTATGATCGGAATGCGTGGTCGCTTAATAATGTGGATTGGCTTGACGCAAAAAAATTGAATAACTCTGTTAAGCAAAAACTACTTGATGAATGTCCTGAAGAGTTCAAAGAGGAAGCCAGAAAACTGCTTGGTCTGTAAAAGAGTTTTATACAGTTATTTTTTGGAAATAAAACTTCGTAAAATATTTTAAAAATTGTATGTACGCTGTTAACAAATTTGCTGACAGTAGTACTCGTTACAATCTTTTAGAAAGTGTTTGCGCTGCACAGTAATCTATATACATCTAGGAAAATCAATTGAGCCAATTTGGTCAATTCACCCCGTATTAAGGCGATGACATCTGGATCGCCTCTTCCCTAGCAAGTATAAATACTTAACAAACAAGCGCTTGCAATCAACTTCGCAATTTGCTAAGATTATTTTAAAGCCTCTACTTTACTTATTAATTAAGTAAGGTTTTTCAATCAATTTAGAGAAGGATTATTTTGAACTCAGGTAAATCGCCGGAGTTATAAAATAACCCTAATTCCTATTCCTATGAATTACAAGGAGAGATTTATGTTCTTTTTTCTGTCTAGAGGTAGTCCATGCCCATGCGTATTATTACTGAAACCAGACTCAAAAATGGCTGGGAAAAGCACCCTGATGCAGAACCTGGTTTACGAGCTTGGAAGAAGCTTGTAAAAGCACAAAACTGGAATAGTTTTGCTGAAATAAAAGCTACTTCTATTTTTGCGCCTGACCAAGTTAAAAACTTTATCGTTTTTGATATTGGAGGAAACAAATATAGATTAATAACCTATATTGACTATGAATCTAAAATGATATTTATCCGCTACTTTCTCACCCATTCAGAATATGAGAAAAATAACTGGAAAAGTGATATATGGTTTAACGGCTAGCGCTAATTAAAAGCTTTACTAGCTAAGTAAAATTAAGATTGGTAAATCCACCAATCTTAGTTTTCAAATAATTTAAGTAATATTCTAATGGTAAAATGTCATACAACAATACCAGCTACATGGAGTTGCTCACATCTTTTCCCCCTCGCCCCATAGTTTCTGAAGAAGACCTAGAAAAAACTCAAACGGTAATTGACGCTCTAATTGATAAGGGAAAACTAACTGAGGACGAAAGAGCCTATTTGAATTTACTAGGTATGTTAATTCACGAATATGAAGAGAAACAAGATATTGTTCCAGATATTTTTGGGGTAGAGCTTCTCAAGGTTTTAATTGCAGAACTTAATTTGAAACAAAAAGATTTAATTGATATTTTCAAAACTGAATCGATTGTTTCTGATGTACTAAAAAGTAAGCGTAAATTAACAGTTGAACATATCCAAAAGCTTGCAGATTTTTTTCATGTTTCTCCGTCCGTATTTTTCCCAGTAAATCCATCACAGAAAGACTTCTTAGAAGCAGTCTCCAGGTAGCGAAACTGTTGAATCTTCATTATCCTATCCTGGAATCACTTGCATATATATGGCAACTGTTGGGGTGTCTGCCAAGATAATGTCTAGTACATCACGGCGTAAGTAAACCAACTACACCCGTATGGGGATCTTGTTACAAAACCAGTAAAAAGCTGACTCTATAACCTTTTTGAATTCTTAATTTTGAATTTCGCGTAGCGCTACTAAGTATTTATCAACACACTTGATTTACCTTAGCCGCGAGTTGTGCAATATTCATCTGCTCGTAGTATTCAAAAGGTTGATGAATCCAGGGGTTATCAGCCAAATAATCAACATAATAATTGGGTGCTATAACTGAACAAGCTTTATACCAAAGAACGGCGGTGCGAATTTCCTCAATGGGGAAATCAGTATTTTGCTGGAGCCAAGGTATAGTCTGCTGGAGTGTGATGCCAGAGTCTACCAAATCATCTACTAAGAGAATGCGGGAACCTAACTTTTCG
>NZ_DASQZC010000323.1:0-16948 GCF_035638895.1 Nostoc sp.
ATAGTACCAATACCGCCTGTGAAGCTGGTTCCACCTAGAATAACAGCTGCGATCGCATCTAATTCGTAACCTTGACCTAAGATGCCACTAGCACTATAAAGACGGCTGGCACTCATGATTCCTGCTAAACCTGCCAGTAATCCACTAATACCATAGACAAATAGCAAGACCCGATTAACTTTAATCCCTGTTAATCTGGCTGCCCGTTCGTTACCACCAACGGCATATATCTGCACTCCTAAAACAGTTTGCCGCAAGACAAACCAGCTAGCTATCACAGTCAGTAGTGCAATTATCACTAGCCAAGGAATCGGGCCGATATAGGTATTACCTACCCAAGCAAAATTTATGTCACGGTTAATCAGCGTTGTCCCCTTGGCAACTAAAAAGGCAACACCCCGCAAGGCTGTAAGTGAACCCAAGGTGACAATAAAAGGTGGTACATCCAAAAAGGTGATGATAGCGCCGTTGACTAAGCCTAAAAGCAATCCTGCGAGCAACGCAGCAGGCACGGCCGCCCAACTCAAAGCTGGCAGTAGTGATACCAGTAAGGCAACTACGGCAGAAACACCCAACATTGAACCAACAGAAAGGTCAATACCTCCGGTGAGAATTACAAAGGTCATTCCTGTCGCCAGCACAATATTGATTGATGACTGGCGCAAAATATTAACGATGTTACCGGCTGTGAGGAAGTTGGGAGAAAGGAATGCAAATAAGATGCAGATAATTATTAGGATTGGCAGAATTCCGGCAACTTCCAATAGACTGCTAATTGATTTGCGGTTGCGGGATGCGGGATTGTTGGCTAATTTATTGGCAGGCGGTCTGACTGTCTGACTCATGATTCTAATACCTCCGATGCTCCAGTTGCATAGTGCATAATCTTTTCTTGGGTGATTTCTTTACCAAGACTGCCGTCCAGTTCGCCTACCAGCTGGCCTTCTCGCATGACTAAGACGCGATCGCTCATACCAACAATCTCTGATAGTTCGCTGGAAACCATTAAAATAGCGATACCTTGTGCTGCCAATTCGCTCATAATTCGGTAAATTTCGCTTTTGGCACCGATATCTACGCCGCGTGTTGGCTCATCTAACATCAAAACTCTCGGTTTAATGGCTAACCAACGCGCTAGCAGTAGCTTCTGCTGATTCCCACCAGAAAGATCGAGCGCTCTAATTTCCAAATTGGCTAGGCGGATATTAAAGTTTTCCACCGCGTCTGTTGACAGCCGATTAACTGAACCCCAGTTAACAACTCCAACTTTTGCATCCTGCTTGAGTGTGTTGATGGCAATATTCTTGCGGGCGCTCATCTCCAGAAATAAACCTTGATCTTTGCGGTCTTCTGGGACGTAGCCAATTCCGGCCGCAATGGCATCACTAGGGCTATTAATTTCCAGTTTTTTGCCATTCAAGAATACCTCACCACTGGCTTTGCGGTCTGCACCAAAAACTAGCCGGGATAGTTCTGTGCGTCCTGCACCAACCAGCCCGGCTAAACCAACTATTTCTCCAGCATGAACTTTAAAACTAGTCGGCTCAACCTTCTTACGCGCATCGCTCATATTTCTGACTTCCAGCACGACTGGGCCCGGATGCATTTGTCGTTGATGTTCGTAAAAGTCTTGTATGGAGCGACCAACCATCATCTGCACCAATCGTTGGGGAGAAATTTCACTGCGTGTCAAACTGCCAATATATTGACCATCGCGCAGCACGCTAATCCGGTCAGCTAGGGCATAGATTTCTTCCATGCGATGGCTGATGTAGATAATGGCAATGCCGTCACGCCGTAGTTTGCGAATTACTTCAAACAAATGCTCACTTTCGCGGTCAGACAGTGCTGCTGTTGGCTCATCCATCACCAAAACGCGGCTTTTGTCCTTCAACGCCCTGGCAATTTCTACTTGCTGCTGTTCTGCGATCGCTAAGGTACTAACTACAGTCTGCGCTGTAAAATTAGCTCCAAGGCTTTCCAGCACTTGCTCTGCTTCGTGTTGCATAGCTTTGCGGTCTAAAAGCTGACCTCGCCGCAACTCGCTACCCATAAACATATTTTCGGCAACGGTTAAATTAGGTGCAACATTCAGTTCTTGATAGATGAGATTAATACCCGCCTTACGTGCTGTCGCCGGATCGGTAATTTTCAGGGGTTGACCATTGATGCGAATTTCTCCTTCATCAGCAATGTAAGCCCCAGCTAGGATTTTCATCAATGTGCTTTTACCTGCTCCGTTTTCACCCATGAGGGCGTGAACTTCTCCTGGATAAATCGTCAGATTGACATTTTGGAGTGCAGATACACCATGAAATCGTTTCGTAATTCCCTGCATTTCTAACACCGGAGTGGTGGTTGGTGTATCAGGAAATGAGTTTTCAATAGTTGTTGTCATGAGCAGAACTTTTAAAAAGAATTGAAAATTTGCAGATGTGAGTTATAAATCAATAAACTCACACCTGATGTGAAATTAAAATCATCACAAAATCATCTTTTAAAAACCGACCATTATCTTGGAAAATTCTAAAGTCCGTCTTCCAAAATTTAGGGCTTTTCGCAAATGCATCTATATACATCATGGGTATGTGCAAAAAGTCTGTCAATGCACCAAAAGACTCAATTCAGATTAAGATTACTTGTTAATTTACAGTTAACAATTTGTATTATTTACCAGCCTTTTTCTGTGCTGATATTATTTTTGGTGATCAACTTAACTGGAATCAAAATGGTAGGATTGCTAGGTTTTCTACCATTTAAGATGTCATATCCAACCTGAACTGCTTTTCGGGCCATTCCTCGGGGATTTTGAGTAGCAGTTGCAGCATATAAACTATTTTTAGTAGCGATCGCAGTGATTGCTTCTGGCGCACCATCAACCCCTACAATAAAGAATTCTTTCCGTTGTGCTTGGTTTGCTGCTAGTTCTGCGCCAAGTCCACTCGGATCGTTGATGGCAAAAACAGCATCAATCTTCGGAAAGGTTGTGAGCAAATCACTCATAACTCTGAGTCCTCCATCCCTACTACCCTCTGCATTCTGGTTTTTGGAGAGGATTTTGATATCGGGATATTTGGATAATACATTTTCGCAGCCAGTAATTCGCTGAATCACCGAGTCTACTGGTGGCCCGTTAACTATTACTACATTGCCTTTACCTTTGAGGCGGTCAGCAATATATTTACAACTAACTTCTCCAGCTTGGACATTATTAGTAGTGATGGTGGCATCCACACCTCCTTCAGCGCCTGTGTCTACAGCAATAACAATTTTACCTGCTTGTTTTGCCCTTTCAACTATTGGTCTAATTCCGCTTTTATCAGCAGCATTTAAAACAATGATGTCAGCATTGGCAGCAGTAAAGTTTTCAATTTGATTGGCTTGTTGGTTGAGGTCATAAGCACTGGAAGCTACAATCACAGTGACATCTTTTCCGCCAATTCTCTTCGCTTCTGCTTCAACTGCTTGTCCCATAACGACGAAGAAAGGGTTACTTAGATCGCCAACGGTGAAGCCAACCGCTCGTAATTTTTTATTCCCAGTGACGGTTTTAGTTTCTGCACTAGTATTGATTGCAGTATTAGTACCAGTAGTATTAATAGCAGTGTTGTCATTTTGAGCGCCATTTGTGCAACCAACAACAGCCAAACCTAATATACCAGCTATGAGCAGAATTCTTTTCATATTCATCTATTTTTACAACCGATTTAAATTTGAAAGAGGTCAGTAGAATATAAAGTTGGAAAGCTATCACGATATGAGCTAAATCTAAAGACTTCAGATATAACCTAGCAATATTGCTAGTTTTGGTAATTTCAACTACTCTCAAATGTCTTATAATAATGTGGTTTTATTTGAGTTAGCGCTATTAATTTCTCTAAATTAGATGTTTTATTTTTTCAAACAAAACTATAAGCGCTACACTACGTCCCAAAATCACATTTTTTTGTGAAACAACATTTGGAAGTGGTGGGCTAAAAACAGCTTTTAACTAAAATTAGTAGAACTGATCTTATCAAAGTGGGAAATTTGCATTTCCTATTACATTGTTTTAGTTTAACGTGCATTATTGCAAATACGATCCCCGTTTATCGAACTTTACAAAATTAAGAAACCTATTCTATCTCTATGTAGTTTAAGGTTTTACCACTAAAGCATTTGCGAAAATTAAGTGATTTTCAGCCGAGGTGGAGTTGAAAAAAAGTTAATAAGCTGTTACGTATACAACTTGCATTATCAGGGCGGGCAAGATGCCCACCCTACAATCATATTGAAAAAATATTAGTGCAAATTAAAGGCGCAACAGCTTATAATATATTTAACTCAAGCAAAATTGAGAAAGTTAATACTATAGGAGGAAAATATTTGCTTTTAAATCTATCTTATAGGGGTAGAATAATATGCCGACTATTATAAATAAAAATAATTTTTTGTTCTTTTCGTAGTTAACTAAAATATGCCTGTATTTGTTAAATGCTACTTTCGTACTCTAGCTTATGCATAAGTGTGCAAGACCTGTATTGAAATTATTTTTGCACACGTATGCAAAAATAAATTGTTAGGTTTATTTATGTCTCAGTAAGGATAGCTTTGTATAGATTTATGCACACCTATGCATAAATGTTACTAAAATATAACCTCATCTTTTGTTCTACACACCTGTGAAAAGTTAACAAAGTATAGGGGTTAATTCTCCATCCCCAAAGGGAATTGCTTGTTTTGGGTTGGGGTTTAAATCCCCAGACGCTCGCAGACTCGCTAACGCTTCGCTATCTCAAAACGTAATTGCGTTAGCGACGCGCAAGGCGAGTCCGCGATAGCGACGCAGGAGCGTCGCGTCATTGCGAATTGCGAATTGGTTTAACTCATGTTAAATTGACTACCTTACCAACTCAATTTCTAACTACTAAGTTGCGATTCAACTACACCCACGGGACAAGATACGTTTGTCCCTCCTAAACCACAATAGCCGTTGGGATTTTTAGCCAGGTATTGCTGATGGTAAGCTTCGGCATAATAGAATTCCGGCGCATCCAAGATTTCTGTAGTAATCTTGCCATAACCTGCACCGTTGAGAGCTTCCTGATAAGCTTCGCGCGATGATTCTGCTAGTTGCTTTTGACTTTCGGAATATACATAAATTCCCGAACGGTATTGAGTGCCAGCATCATTACCTTGGCGCATTCCTTGGGTAGGATTGTGGCTTTCCCAAAAGACTTTGAGCAGTTCGGAATAACTAATTAGTTTGGGATCAAATACAACTAACACCACTTCATTGTGACCAGTTCGCCCACTACATACCTCTTCATAAGTGGGGTTGGGTGTGAACCCAGCAGCGTAACCCACTGCGGTGGTGTAAACTCCTTTAAGTTGCCAGAATTTGCGTTCTGCACCCCAAAAACAGCCCAAGCCAAAAATTACCTTCTCTAATCCATCGGGATAAGGGGGTTGTAAGGGATTTTTGTTGACATAATGAGCCGCAGGTACTGAGATAGATTGTGCCCTTCCTGGCAAAGCTTCCTCAGGTGTAGGCATAACTGACTTTTTGCCAAATCCGAATAGTCCCATTGATTTTGATGATATATATCTTTACCTTATTTACTATTGTAAAGATTCTCGCGATCGCTTGGGGTTTTCTCAGAGTCCTAAGTACAGACTTTTACTTCAATGCACTTTGTTAACCTTGTGGCGCTAGTCCATGTTATTTATCAATGTTATGGATACTTTTCAAGGGTAAATTGGCGTCAGAAAATACTCATGGATAAAATACCAAAAATTGATCGTCAAAGGGAGCATCAAGCAAACGAACGTACCTTTCTAGCTTGGCTACGCACTTCTATTGCATTGATTAGCTTTGGTTTTGCTATTGCGCGATTTGGTATATTTCTGCGCCAGTTGAATATTGCTATTACTCAACAAGAACCTCCGGTAAATCCATTATCCAATTCGGAAAATTTGGGTTTGGCTTTGGTAATTTGTGGAATTTTGACTGTTGCCTTAGCTGCGTGGCGATACAACCAAGTTTTCTGGCAAATTGAACGAGCAGATTATAGACCAAATAGGTTAATGGTTTGGATAATGACCGGAGTAGTAATTATTTTAGGACTTCTCAGTATTCCTTTGCTTTTGAGGCGTGATCAAGTCCCCGCTCGTTCTCCTGTTCTAATTCAACCACAGTCCCGAAATTTGCAAAGATTAACCCCAAACCTCAATGTTCAAAAAGGGACAATTACTACTCAATACAAAAAAATATTTTACAACAAAATCCCCGACTTCTTTAAGAAGTTGGGAATCTGAGCCTTAGTTAGCAGTAGCCTCAGAAATAACCGTCACACAAGCATTCACTAAGGGTAACAGCGGCCCTAGTTGTTCTTGTCCATTCACTGCTAAATCGCTGTGACACAAATAAACTCTCTCGGATACACGAGACAGTAAATCTGTCAATATTTTTCGCAGTCTTTGTTCTTCTGCCAATTTTTCATCTTCTGCTGTCCAAGGTTCGCCTAACCTATCTCGTAGGAAAAAAGGCGCACCAAACAAAGTTGCTGCACCACCTTTCGCCCATAGAGGTGAACCAGCATCCAGCCAAAAATGCCAACGGTGCGATCGCCTACTAGATCGATATTGAAATATAGTTGCTAAGGTGACAGCCTTTCTGGCTCCACCAATGGGACGCACAGGGTAAGGATTGGCGGTGATTGTACCACGTTGCAGTAATTGAATGAATTCAATAATAGTTGTGTGAGGCGTTGTCTCAACTGGGGCAATTTGTCGTAATCTGGTGTCGATTTCCCAGTAATGTTGAGCCGTTTCTAATAATTCTCGTAATGCTGCTAGTTGCTCGTAGGGGAGATTGCTACCATTCCACAAAAAGCGCTGAATTGCTCTGTCTAACAGGGAAATGGGACTGGGAATTAACCGCAGTTCTTGTTGCGATCGCTGTTGTTCTAACCACTGCAATATCTCATTATATGCTGTAGTTCCTGCATAGCCGATTCTATCCCAGCGCTCGAAGGCTGACACTGGTAGCAAGTTGGGGCGATCGGGATGCGGTACAAAGCAGTAATCTGCAATCAAACCAGCGCGAACCGGATCAATATCAGTGTTCAATGGGGAGTGGGGAGTGGGGAGTGGGGAGTTATCTGCTGGTTGTTGTTTCCTACTCAAGACAACTAGCATTTCTGCGACGGCATCCCGGTCTACGAGGCGTCCCAAGCCGGGATAAACTAGTGCCAGCATGGTGAGTAATGCGCGAATGACGGGTGAACTAACTAAAGGACGTTGGTCATTCAACGATTCTACCTGGATGTTTTGCTTAACAAGGATTTCTACTAGAGTATAACGAGCGATCGCATCTAAACCTGGTGCAATAATCGCCACTTCTTCTGGTTCTATTTGCTGTGATTGGATGGCATTAGCAATTTCCTCTGCTGTTTGCCGCAATAGTTGGGCGCGGGAGGTGGTTTGAATTGAATGCACGGTTTTTGGTAAGCTCAACAGTACCATCGGTTCTGTGAGTAATTCCACCATCTGTTTAGCTTGCTCACCAAGGGACTCTGGAGGAGGCCCGGTCAAGATTTCAACCCGACAACGTTCTGCTAACCCTTCTAGGTAGTTGGGGTCTGCTCCCAATCCCAATCGCACTGCACCATCGGGATTGTAACTAAACGCCCCGACTGCACCTTGATTTAATAGCAATTCAAACAAAAGACGCGCTACGCTAGGATAATCATCTACATCATCCGCCAGTACCGCCTGATAGCGTTTAGTTAGGTACTGCTGATAATTGCGATCGCTTAATAAATGCTGACTATACAGTTCAGTAATAATGCCATAAGTTAGTAACCCCCTCTCTAAACACCAGTTACGCCAATCTAGGAGCAAAGAGGCGAGAAATTCCGGCTCTAAAGTTGTAGGATTTTCCCCCAGACCCCTTGTCAAAATCTGGGCAATATCTTCGCAAGGTACACCACTGTAAGCTGCTAATTGCAATAAGTCGAGAATGCGACGCACCAAGCGAGATTCATTTACTCCCGCAACACGTAAAATTTCTTCGTCTAATTGGGGACGCCAGAGTTTGGTTGCTAACTCTTGCTCCGTTTCTGGGCGCAATCTTACCGGAAACTGTGCCTTCAGGCTCAACGAGTTAATTAGCAATGGCCAAAATAAAATAACTTCATCCTGAAAAAAACCTAGCGGTGTCTTGGCACGCACTGGATATTTTCCTAAAGTAGATGTAACAATTATATCTCCCAATTCTCGCCGATTATCATCATTAGCAGCTAAGACTAAAACTCCTGGCTCTGTTTGTTTAAGATATAAAAATTCGGGTATATGAACGCCTTTTTTACGTGATATTTTTTTAGTATAAAATGATTCATCGTACTGCTTCTTAGGTTGTACCCAACTACAAAATTGCTCTACCAAACGAGCTGTCTTACCACTGCGGCTAGTGCCAACAATCCAAACCGAATGAGAAACCACAAACTTCCTCCTTATAGATTTGCTAGTATATCTCGTGCGTTAACTTAAGGTTAAGAATCACCAAATAATGCTGGATGATTATCTCCAATGAAAAACTCTGTTTTTAGCCAAAAAATATATTCTTTCTTACTTGATACTTACCGATGGTATTTACAAACTCCTGAACGTTCTTTAGATCAAGCTTACGATGCAGCATTAAAAATTAAGGAAATAGAAAATAAGCATTTTAATGGTAATAAAATAGACATTGACTCAGCCATGTACAGTAACAGCGTGATGGATTATTTTGAGTCAGACTTAAAAAAGCTATTAAAAACTGCCAAGATGCGGCTTACAGAGTTTAGAGCAAGCCGTTGGTTTCTAGATGAAGAGAATCAAAAAGCTGCTCAAAAAGCAGGTATAGAGCATCCCAGTCCTTCTTTGGTTTTGGAAAAGCTTAACTTTATCGATCAAGTTATATCCAAATACACAATAATTTCTGATCAGATAACTTCTAAAGCTTTAGTAGTCAAACCTCCAAATATACCAGTTGATCCTGTAATATCTGAGGACAATCTGCTGCGTGTTAACGCTCCAATACCACCAAAAATAACAGTTCAAAGCTCGGATAACAGACCAAAATCAAAGCTTAAAGCCGATACAATGGGCGTTTTACCTCGCTCTATTTTAAGTACTATCACTCGTCTACAAGTTGAATTAGATCCGAATTCTGAACAAGAAGTGATTCAGAATTTTCGTCAAACTCAAAGAAGAACAATAATATCTATTAGATTTATTTTACTATTAGTTATTGTACCACTTTTGACGCATCAGATAGCAAAAGGTTTTGTAGTAGGCCCACTTGTTGAGGAGTTTAGAGACACTGACCAAATGCAGATATTCCTTAATTCCGAAATGGAAGAGGAAGCCCTTGTCCAATTACAAAGATTTGAAGAAAAACTCAAATTTGAAAATTTCATTAGAAATGCCCCGCCACTGTTGCCCAATCAGATAGAAATTGAAATGAAAAAGAGGGCGGGTGAGATTGCTGAGGAATTTCGTAACGAAAGCTCTAATGCTATCAAAAATGTTTTTGCAGATATTTTCTCGGTGGGTGCTTTTATTTGGCTTTTACTCGTCAGCAAGTCTTCTATTGCTGTGATTAAAGATTTCTTTGATCGTATTGTCTATGGACTTAGTGATAGTGCCAAGGCATTTATCATTATTTTATTTACCGATATATTTGTAGGTTTCCACTCTCCTCATGGCTGGGAAGTACTCTTAGAAGGTGTATCGCGTCATTGGGGATTACCAGCAAATCGAGATTTTATCTTCTTATTTATTGCTACATTTCCAGTAATTTTAGATACTATATTTAAATATTGGATATTCCGATATTTGAACCGGATATCGCCTTCAGCAGTTGCAACTTACCGCAATATGAATGAATAGGGAGTGGGGAGTGGGGGAAGATTTTGATATTGTCAAATAATTACATTGTTTTTGAATTTAAGGGAAGTGGGATAATATCAAAAATTTTTAATTTTGATGAAAAAAACGCTTGCTGGGTTAGGAAAGTTTAACAAAGTTATCACCATCAGCTTACCTGTAGTTTTGTCAATTTTCCTGGTGCGTATGCAATCTTTAGCGTATCAGGAACTTAGCCCGCCTGAATGTCGCGTGAAAAAGTGGGATATACCAGTTTCATCGACTGCTGAAAATCAAAAAGCACCATTAATTCAGAGGCTACCAGTTACTTGTTGTCAAGGTGATACCTCTTGTTTTGATGAAGTTCTCTATGGAGAAATACCAGACAAAAAGGCGCTGTTAAGTGCGATCGCTCGCAGTCTGCAATACCTGCAAACGGCTAATGCTGCGGCTGCTTATCAAAACTATCAGGTGGCACAGATTAGGCGCGATCGCGTCATTAAAAGCTTGAAAAGATTCCGCGAACTCCTACTAACAACTAATTCTGCAACAGAATTACATCAAGCCATCGAACGGGAATTTGTTCTTTACCAGTCAGTCGGTAAAGACACCAAAGGTTCCGTTTTATTCACCGCCTATTATGAACCGCTTTACGCAGCCAGTCGCGTCCCCACAGCAGAATATCGTTATCCTGTTTATCAATTACCTCCTGATTTAAACTCCTGGACTAAACCTCATCCTACCCGTGAAGAATTAGAAGGAGCAGATGGTTTACAAGCTGCAAAAGGAAAATTACGAGGATTAGAGTTGTTTTGGTTTCGCGATCGCCTTGAACCATATCTAGCTCAAATTCAAGGTTCAGCACGACTTCAGCTTCCTGATGGTAGTCAGACAACAATCGGCTATGCGGGTAATATTGCTTATAACTACAAAAGCATTGGGCGAGAATTAGCGAATGATGGCAAATTACCGCTAGAAGGGATGACTATGCCAATTATTCTGGACTATTTCCAAAAGCATCCCCAAGAATTAAATATTTATATTCCGCGCGATCGCAGTTTTGTTTTTTTTCAAGAAAACCACGGTGAACCAGCCCAAGGTTCTATCAACGTACCACTAACAGCAGAGCGTTCTATCGCTACAGATAAATCCCTCATGCCCCCTGGTGCTTTAGCGTTGATTCGCGCCTCTATTCCCTTTGTTAATCCTACCGGAAAAATAGAGGAGCGCATCGTTAGTCGCTATGTTCTTGACCAAGATGCTGGAGGTGCAATTAAAGGTGCAGGTAGGGTAGATTATTTTTTAGGTACTGGGAAATTAGCAGGCGATCGCGCTGGTGTCACAGTCAGTAATGGACAATTATTTTATCTATTACTTAAACACTAATACTAAGATTCCCGACTTTTTAGAAAAGTCGGGAATCAATGAAATGTTTAGGGTAACTACGAATTATGAATTACGAATTACGAATTACGCTTCTATATCCATATCACTATCATCATCGTCATGATCGTAAGGGATATCATCAAGGTCTATCATTTCTGAAATTTCTTCTACTTCAGTTAAATACTCAGATTCTTGATGTTCCCGTTCTATTAGACGACCAGTTGACTTTAACCATTCCAAGAGAATAAACTCATTACTTGTACGAATTACAGGCGCTCGCTGGTTACGAGGTTCTTCACGCAAAGGACTTGTAGGCATAAAAAAAACTCACTTTCAATTCAGGGTCACTGTGCAAAAACAGGAAAATTGTCCACTAGGGTCAAAAGCCTTGTATAACAAGTCTTTTCTCAACAGATTAAATACGAACCATTGAGTTTTTTATTCTCTTGTCCGTTTAATTACTTACCATTAAAATGTCTTCGCGTCAGTTCTAATAATAAATCTTCAAGCGGACGCCAACTCACAATGTATTTGATACCTTGGCGAGAGTTTCATACATATCAGATGGTAATGCAGACAATCTGTTCGCTACAGCGACTGCATCAGCTAAGTTGCTAAATTGACACCGGACAATTTCTTGTCCATTTCCTGAGGGGAATCGCTTCCTAGCTTTGTTAGAGACAGCACAAATAATCGCTAAAGCTTTGGCGAATCCATCTTTTGTCAATATTGTTTCTTTAGCAAATCCTTCAACAGGGATAAGGCAGACCTCAAATCGATAGCCAGGTCTGGGAGAAACAGCTATGTCGATATAGGGTTTATCTTCTTTCCTGATTCTGCGTAAATATTGGGCAGTCGAATTAGTATCATGCAAATCAGTCCCAAGGGCATAAGTAAAAAAGCAATCTTCTGTGAGGGATTCAGGACGGGTAATTATATCCGTTGGCATAAGTTCAAGTATTTTTCGTATGTTGTCTGGGTTTGTGATACAATTTACTGTCCAATCCCACTTACTTAAGCAAAAATTGCTGCCATGTGCCTGACTTCTTCAATAAGTCGAAGATATAAATCTAGCTTAAATAAGTAGCATTCTAATACAGATCGGCGGAAATAAACCTACCATTCCAAACAGCCAGGAAACCTAAAATTAAAGCATTTTGACTTCCGCCTTGCAATACCAGTTTCACCCAATGTATTCCAATACAGTAATATAAACTGACATAAAACACCTCTAGAATCAAATGGTGTAGACACCTTTAGAATCAAGGGGTGTAGAGATATAGATTCGGAGAGGTGTCTATATAGTCAGTCACATGACCGAAAATATTTCTCAATATACTTAATCATAACATAGTTGACCGTTGAACTTTTTTTACCTAAATCGGAGAGATCGCAAAAGCCTATCGTAGATAAGGCATCGCTTAATTTACAGTCGAAAAAATTTAGAGTTTAATAAAACCTATTGCAAAAGTCCCTAACACCCCACCCCCAACCCCTCCCCGCAAGCGGGGAGGGGAGGCAAAGCGTAGCTTTGGGGGGGTGGGGTTCTTGTTTTTGACTTATACAAGAGGTCTAATACATAGATTCTTTGCTCAATGGCAACCTATACCTGAAATGCCATAAAAGCTTGGATAGTACAGATGCTCACCTTAAAAAGGCTAGTGCTATAAACTTTGTTATTGATTCTATCCAGATAACGCACTTTGCACTTAGTTGCAAAAACAGCTTTCTATTTGTAAGTATTTTTTCAAAAATTAAATAGGATTGCGATATTTAGCTGAAAGGATAAAGTGTAGTCTATTTCCTGCTAGTAACGGTAGACTGAAATTAACTACATGCGAATGGTAGTGTTAACACAATCAATCTCCAAAATTATTCCCAAAGGGCTTTGCAGATGGAACACTTAGCTACAACGGTGTGAACTCCCCCAAACTTGTAGCCATTAATGTAGTATATTTTGTAAGGTCTTATCCATACAAAACAGTGGCTTGGAGTAATAAAATGTTTACTATAGAACTTGTAACTATGCTCCCAAGCATTTTATCGCGTTTCTACCGATACTAACTTCTCGTTGAGGCAAAAGCGCTGGCATAGAAACAGCTTAGGAGGACTCTAGCAGTTCTGCTTTAAAGCTCGAAACCTAGTTTCTCAAACCATGCATACTTCTTTGTTAAACCAAAATTAATATTTAATTAACTTAAATGAATAATAGTTTGTATCCAAAATAACATTTTACTGAAAAGTTTATAATTTTATTAAAAATAAATGTTAAATCATGTTAAATTGACTTAAATATTGTAAATTTTTAGACAATAAACACTCAAGTACACCATAGGAAAATTAGCAATGTCTAGACAAAGTTCTCACAAGAGAAACTTTTTCAAAGCTTTAACTGGTAGCGCACTCAAAGGATCTCAGAAGTTAAAACTGGGGCTGAAATCCAGCTTGATTATTCTGGGGGAATCTGTACCCTTTTTAATTGCTTGTGCTGTACTTGTAAGCGTTATCAGCCTAAATAGTCCTATTTTGCTTTTTTGTTTACTAGTTGGTAGTTTAATTGCAGTCATCACCCAGCAGATTGGGCAACAGGTGAATTTACCAAGGCGATCGCTAATAATATTACAAATATTAGCAGCAGCCGTAATTTTGAGTTTGTATTGGTTAGACTGGTTTGCAGCCCCTGCACAAGCACAGTTTTTTGGAGAAGCTGAAAGGTTTTTCAAAAGAAACTTAGGTGGAGCGCAAACAGCTGGTGGTGGTAGTGAAGCAGCAATAAGTTTAATATTTAATGTGTTGCGGGCGATATACTTACTCTATATTGCAATTTCTCTAGTTGGTGTGATTAATGCAGTGCGTAAAGATGAGGATTGGCAAAGTATTGCTAGAACTCCCCTATTAGTTGTTGTTGCTGTTACCGTTGCTGATGTACTCACACGCTTTGTAATTGGGCCACAAGGGCAGTAAATAATTCAGATATTTCATATTTCAAATGTCTCAAGAGCGGGAACAAGATTTTCGTCCAGTCAATCAGGTTCTAGGAAGCCAACCCTCATTAGGGCCAATCCCTGCCGATCAAATTCTTCCTTGGACTGTAATTGCCTTAGCCTCCTACTTTATTGTCAACGGAGTTTTTGGTGGCATTTTCCAAGAAGAATTTCAAAAGTGGTTGTGGACAATACTAATGACTGGTTGGGGAATAGGAACTTGGTGGATTTTAACTGGTGGTAGGAGTTGGAGTTTTTTAAGTAAGTTTATAGGCGTTCCCGCTTGGACAAGAGGCTTTGCTCGTTATCAAAGCTTATTGGAAGTTAACAATGAAGCAAAAAATCGGAAAACAAAGCGTCGGCGTCGCCGGAAATGAAGGTAGATTAACACCATTTGAAGATGCCTTGCACTTGGCGACAATGCTACGTGTCGCAATGAATGGACGTGATATTGGCGCTTACCTTTTGACAAAAGGCACTCAAAGAGATCGGTTTTGCTTTGTTTTTGGTTTTGACTGTAAGGGAATTCATACCACTTTAAGAGCCGAACAAATCGATACACTCTTTAATAACATTGAAGCCGGATTGAAAGACATTCCTAGCGGTGAAAGAATGACACTGCATTTAGGATCTTTTAGTTCCGACAAAGAGCGCCAAAAAGAATTACTATCGCTAATCAGAAATGCGCCATCACGAGATATCAAATACTTGTTGATGGCAGAAAGAGCCAGAGTCAAAGAATTAACTATTTCTGGTGTTCGCAAGCCGAAATTTTTACGGATTTATGTCACTTACACCATTGAATCCAACTCCAAAAATGCAGATGATTGGATAGAGAAGCTTTTAGTTAGAGCTGAATCATGGTGGTTAAAATTTAAAGGGGATCTCTCAGATGTAGAAAACCAGCGCATAGAAACGCTGATAATAAATGCTTACAAGCAAGGTTTTCTACGCTGGGAACAAATTTTATCTAATCAAATGGGATTGGATGTCAAACCTTTGAAAGCTGATGAACTCTGGGAGGGCATCTGGAAAAGGTTTAATGATACCCAGCCAATACCAATTCCCCAGTTGATGACTTTAGATGAACAAGGGCTACACGAGCAAGTTAATTCAGATTTAGCTAGTACTAAATTGCTTCTAGAGAATATCCACGGTACAACTTTGCTGATGGAGTCTAGTGTACCTTGTGCCGATCGCCGTTGGGTTAATGTTAACAATCGTTATATTGGTGCATTGTCATTTTTGGAAAAACCCGGAGGTTGGGTAAATAAATCTACTCAACTACGATATTTATGGGAACTTTTGGCCAGAGAAACAGTAGTAGATACAGAGATTTTTTGTGAGTTGACTGCGGCAAATCCAGCAATGGTGAAAACTACTTTACAACGAGTCTTGAAGCAGTCAAACATGACGACAATCATGGCTCAAGAAAAAAGTAAAACTATTGATGTCAACGCGCAATTAAAGTTGAAGAAATCGGTAGCAGCACAAGAACAATTATTTGAAGGTGCAGTCCCGATTTATACGAGTATCGTTATTTTGGTACATCGTTCAACTGTCGATAAATTAGATGAGGCAACAAGATATATTGAAAACTGTTTTCAACGTCCAGCAAAATTAATTAGGGAAACTGAATACGCCTGGAAAATTTGGCTGCAAACTCTACCAATAGTTTGGGAAGGTTTGTTAGCGACACCTTTCAATCGTCGCCAGCTATATTTAACCAGTGAAGTTCCCGGATTAATGCCTTTAGTTTTAACTAAACAGGGTGATAAACAAGGCTTTGAGTTGATTGCTGAAGAAGGCGGGACACCCATACATTTAGATTTGTTTAATCAACACAAAAATTTAGCTTTATTTGCGACAACTCGTGCTGGTAAATCGGTGTTGGTATCAGGAATTTTAACTCAGGCTTTGGCACATGGTATTCCTGTTGTGGCGTTAGATTTCCCGAAACCTGATGGGACATCTACTTTCACTGACTATACAGAATTTATGGGGGCCAATGGAGCGTATTTCGATATCTCCAAACAATCAAATAACTTATTTGAACAGCCAGACTTACGATCGCTAGATCCAGAACAACAGCGCGATCGCTTTAACGATTATACCGCCTTCCTAGAATCAGCTTTGATGACAATGGTTTTAGGATCATCCACTGAAAGTCAAATTTTATCGCAAACGGTGCGATCGCTCCTCAACTTAGCATTAGAAGCCTTTTTTGCTGATGAGGGTATAAAAGAGCGATATCGACAGGCGATGGCGGGAGGATTTGGTACTCAGGCTTGGCTGAAAACGCCTACCTTAAAAGATTTTCTGTTTTTCTGTTCATCAGAACACTTGCAGCTAAATACTTTAACTGGCAGAGTAGAAGACGCGCTTAGTCAAATTCAGTTGCGCTTACGGTTCTGGCTTTCTAGTCGCGTAGGACAAGCCATTTCTGCACCATCGAGCTTTCCTACCGATGCACAACTATTAGTTTTTGCTCTGAGAAACCTATCAGATAGTGAAGATGCAGCCGTACTATCTCTGAGTGCCTATTCAGCAGCATTACGACGCGCATTAGGTAGTCCAGCTTCTATATTCTTCATTGACGAAGCACCAATTCTATTTGAATTCGAGCAAATTTCTGACTTAGTTGGCAGAGTTTGTGCAAACGGCGCTAAAGCCGGTATCAGAGTCAT
>NZ_DASQZC010000324.1:0-1527 GCF_035638895.1 Nostoc sp.
GGTGCTGGGTTGTGCCGAGATTGCCTAGATAAGCTGGTTGGTTACAAGGGTAGCCCGTTAGTTTGGGCATTGAATAACGGTGCTAAGAGTGTTGGCAGAGTCCAAAGCGCGACGTTGCACCTGATTTGTCAGCGAGAAAACGAAATTCTGGCTTTTGTACCCCAAGATTACTGGAGTGTCTGGGTAGATTATGCTGAAGGATTTCGGGCTTTTTACAAAGGGACGGTCGATTCTGCAAAAGATGCAGCAGACCAAGAAACTGAAACTAATGATGACGCGAAAGTTGGTAATAGTCCAGAAACACCGGAGTCTAAGCGCGTTCTTTCCGAAGCAGAGGCTACACGTTTAGTTGAAAAAGCACAGCAACATCCTCATCAGGTGATTCATTTTGAAGGAAAAATCGTTAACCGCCAGCCACCGCCACCATTTACAACTTCTAGCCTTCAGCAAGCAGCCGGTTCAAAGCTGAGGTTTGCTCCCGACAAAACTATGGTTGTGGCCCAAAAGCTTTATGAGGCAGGGCTGATAACATATATGCGAACAGACTCAGTGATGCTGAGTCCAGAATTTTGTGCCAGCGCCCGTAAATGGTTAGAGCAAAATGATCCGCAGAATGTACCGCAGCAAGTCGCCAAGCATCGCAGTAGCAAATCGGCTCAAGAAGCACATGAGGCGATTCGTGCAACGGATGTGTTTCGTCCCTCAGTTCAGTTGCGTTTAGAACTCCCTGATGATGAGTTTAATTTGTATGTGATGATTTGGAAACGTTCAATTGCTTCTCAATGTCGTGCTGCTCAATTGCGTAAAACTTTGGTAATTACTCAGTCTGGTTCTCTACTGTGGTCAGCAAGAGGGCAAGTGATTGAATTTTACGGTTATGCCCGGTACTGGAATAATCTTAGCAAGGATAGTGTTTTACCTTCATTACAACAGGGACAGGCATTGAAGCTGGAGAATGCTGGACATGAGCAAAAGCAGACGCAGCCACCACCCCGTTATAGTGAACCAAAATTGGTGCAACTGATGGAACGTAAAGGAATTGGTCGCCCAAGTACCTATGCTCCTACTGTTGCTACCTTAAAAAAACGAAATTATGTTGAGTTGAAAAAAGACCATCTGCAACCGACAGCGTTAGGGTTAGAAGTTGATGCGTTTTTGCTCAAAGCACTGCCAGATTTACTAGAGGCAGAATTCACAGCAAAAATGGAAGATGCCCTTGATGCAATTTCTGAAGGAAAAAACTCTTGGCAGCATTATTTAACTAGTTGGAATCAAAATTACTTTGTACCAGCCCTTTCCAAAGCTAAAACTGTAGTTGCGAGTTCCCCAACAGGTAAAGCTAATGTGATAACTGAGCGCAAATATGAGACTTCCAAGACGCGATGCCCTGAATGCAAAAATTTTCTCGCCAAAATTCCGAGTAGTAAAGTTAAAAAGAAATATTTCCTCAAATGCACAAAAGGCTGTGAAAATGTCGTGCTATTTTGGAGCGACTTTAACAAAACTTGGCAGCCACCACAAACTAAA
>NZ_DASQZC010000325.1:0-28928 GCF_035638895.1 Nostoc sp.
GATTGTTGTAATTAAAGCATTCCTGGGCCTCTACCGCGTGTGTCACTATTTTCGGTCAGCTTGCCTTCCTCGTCCTGATTAACTTCTCCGAGTTCTTGAATACGTTGGGCGGCATCGGCTGCTGCTTGTTTGCGTGCATCACCCGGTTCTTCGTAGTACATTTCCGGTTCAACTGCATAGTTGTTCAACAAACCTTCCTGGTCTACGGTGTACCCGTCAGTGGTGCGTATACTGTCTGGATTCGTTTGGTCATCGGTAGGCGCATCTGCCTCCCTTTCTTCTGTGGGGAGTGTTTTGTACGTAGTTCCTTCTCTTTCCATCCGAGCAGCTGTTTCAGCTGGAATAATGCCGCGATCGTATGTATCTGCTTCAGCTCTATCAGATGAATCTATATCTCTCTTAACTGCTTCATTAGCCATAATTTATGTCCTCGTTAAAGAATCTATTAAATAACCTCAAAGCCTAGATTAAGTTGTTTTTCATTTTCGTTCTACTATCTTTAGAAGTGATTTAAAGTTAAATACAATGTTATGCTCTATATCTTTTGATGTACCCAAAAGACTAATCTGAAATCCGGCTCAATAGATATAATTTCCTTTCATTATATAAAACAAGCGTTGTAGCTGAAGTTGACACTGACAGCAATAATCATTCTTGTGTCTCTACTGCATTTGTATTCAAAATAAGATAGTTACAAAATTCCCGACTTGTCTAAGAAGTCGGGAATGTGAACATTTAGATTGTATATATTTAATTAGCGAAAACACAGACTAGTCTACTAAAGCTTAAGCAAATTGTTAAAGGCGGGCAAACTTACGCCACAGTCTAATGTTTTAATGGTTAGTAAATTTATTTGCCTAAAAATTGGTTCTTCAGTGATTGAATTTCATCGGCTAATTCTTCTCGTGTTGAAGCCTTTAGTAGATAACGGGAAATAAACCAAGTGCCATAACTAATTCCAACTAACTCAAAAGTCGGTGATAGTAATGGAATATCATTGATGGCATCCAGTACAGCTAGTACTATCTTGGCTGTAACAATCGCCGCTAAAATCAAACCAACTGTTGTTAGAGGCTGCTTATAGCTACTAAAAAAGCTACCTAAATATTCGGGCAATTGCTCCAAAACTTGAGAAACTTGTCTGCTAATTTGCTGCCATTGAGATTCTGGTTCAGATGCTGGTGGTAACTTTGGCAAGTTTTGAGTATCTGTACCTTCAATTGCTAGCGTGCCTTGTGAGAATGAGGCATTAATAGATTCACGTTGCTGTTGTTCGGTTTCCATAATTTATATTTTCCGTAAGTACAAAGAGCTTGTATAACTGAACTGAGCATCAATAAACATAATTATTCAGGTCATCAGTTGTCAATTGTTAGTAGTCAGTAGTAAATATAACTGACCCCTAACCTTGAGCAGGGGCATCTAAATTTATTTATGCCTACCTACTCACTTTGATTTATTGTTAGCTGTCTTACTGTTTCGGTGGGGCAATAGTTGCTTTAACAACTACAGTTTTGACACCTTTTATTTCCTTAGCTAAACGTTCAATCTTAGCCAATTCCTGCTGATTGTTTACAGTTCCTGAGACAGTGACACTTCCATCGTCTGTCGCATTAACTGTTAGTTGACCCTTGGGTATGTTTGCCTCTAACTTGGAGCGAACTTGACTTGCTAGGTCACTTGCAGCTCTATCTGTATCGCCACCTGTGACATTGTTTCGCTGTTCGCGGGCACGAATATCAGCATCAAGTTGTCTTCTGCGAACTTCGCTTTGCGCGTCTTCTTGAGCAGCTTGTGTTGTTTGTGCGCTTGGTGCGGTTGGTGCTTCATTAGGAGCGGGTGCAGATTCACTTGTTTTAGAAGCGTTATCACAAGCAGCAACACCAAAAACTAAAAGGCAACTAATTAAGAAGGGAGTTAGCTTTTGCATAGGTTTAATTCTGAATCGGAAAGTGAAACTTGTCGAGTTTGTGGATATTCACGGCAGAAGTAAGGAGCAAGTTTCTTAAGTTAGGAGCAAAGGTTTTATGTTCTTGCTCTTTAAATTAGAGAAAATTAGTGTGAGTGACAACTACCTGCGGTTAGAGTGTTTCATCACGACGGTCAACAATGATTACAGAAGGATCATTTCCATGAAGACCTGTTGAATAATTGGTGCGATCGCTATTCACAACTGCTGTGTCGTGATGGGTTACTTGATCTACTGGGCGATGTTCACCTAAATCGCTGCCATCATAGATAGCAAATTCTTCAATGCCTCGACGGTTAAGAATTGCTTCAGCTTGGCGGATTTCAGCTTCTGTAGCATCGATAATTACCAAGTAGTCGC
Organism: Nostoc sp.; assembly: GCF_035638895.1. GTDB lineage: Bacteria > Cyanobacteriota > Cyanobacteriia > Cyanobacteriales > Nostocaceae > Nostoc. The sequence continues at coordinate 2,330 of NZ_DASQZC010000325.1, forward strand.
CTTTTTGGAAGCGATCGCTATATACTCGCGCTTTGTCTTCAGGAATTCCTAAGCCAACGAGTCCGCCAACAATACCGCCTGCTGCTGCACCAATCGCACCGCCAGCTACTGTTGATGCTAAAGCCGTTGCTGCTGCACCACCTGCAATTACAGGACCGATTCCAGGAATTGCTAAAGTTCCCAGACCAACTAATAAGCCAGTCAAGCCGCCTACGACTCCACCTGTAGCTGCTCCAGCTTTTACACCATCGTCTGCTTTATTACCTGAACCGACATTTTTATCTACATCTACACCAGCGATCCCATGACCGTTTGTATCTTTGGCTATGATGGAGACTTTACTTAAGGGAAAACCTGCATCTCGTAATTCTGTAATTGCTGCTTCTGCATCTCGACGATGAGAAAAGACTCCAATCGCGCGTTTTGCAACACCACTCTGAGCAACACTAGATGTTGGAGCGACATAACCAGCATTTGTATTTCTACCATCTGGGTTGTCATAAATGCCAAACTCTTCGACACCACCCTGATGTAAAATTGCTTCTGCTCTGGCAATTTCTGTATCTGTGCCATCTATGATGACTAAATAGTGTCCCCGCTTAACGCGTTCGTCATAAACTTTGGCTCGTTCTTCGGGAATTCCTAAACCAACTAATGCACCAAGCAAACTACCAGCTACTGCACCAATACCTGCGCCAGCGAGAGTAGTAGCTAAGGTAGTTGCTGCGGCTCCAGCCAACATAATTGGCCCCAGTCCAGGAATTGCCAAAGTACCAAGACCAACTAATAAGCCAGTCAATCCGCCCAACGCGCCGCCTGTAGCTGCTCCGACTTTAGCACCATCGTCAGATTTATCACCGACGCGATCGCGTACTTCAGCCCCAGAAATATCATCTTTGTCTCCATCCTGGGTGATGACAGAGACTCTATCCATGTCAAAACCAACTTTTTTTAATTCATGTAAGGCATGTTCAACATCTCGACGATGAGAAAATACACCTACACCACGTTTATGTACACCTACAACCATTATTCTTTCTCCTCAGCAAAAATCAATTATTCACTAAATTTATAGCTCCTAATAACCTTATTAATACATGTTTATGTTTACATTTCATCAATCGCTTGGAAGAAATTTTACCTCTATCATTAGATATACGTGTTTTATCTAAAGATAGCAACAAATTTTAATAATCAAATAAATTATCCCTTATGAAAATTAAATGTTTATTATTTAATTTATCAAAACAATTTCTAAAATATTAGTTTTAAAATCAGCTAAGTTTTTGTTATAGACCTATCGATTAAATGTAATTTTTAATAAAAACATATAGCTATGTATCAGTTTAAAGTTTTGGAGCAAAGTTTTACTAATACCAAGCGGATCGGATTTTATCAAACAATTTAATATAAAATTACCAAACTTTACATTATTTTCTTTAGGTAAAAATTAATAAAAATATTTGTTTTTGTAAGATACGACTTTTGGCAAGCAAGCTTCTTACCTAAGAAAGTGTCAATTTATATAACTTGCAAGTACATTGATGAATAAGCCATTTTATCAATGGTTATTTAATTGACTGCAAGTGGGAAAATACTATGTTTCAAGGTGTTTTAACTATGTGGGCATCAAACTGGCTATCTCTTGGATTAGCGCCAATAATAGTTCAGGACGCACTAACTCCAGAAGAAGCATCAGTTCTTTTTTCTGGCCCTAAATTCTTGGTAGCATTGCTGGCTGGAGTTTTAATGGCATTTGCCTTTCAATTATTATTGACTAATTTTTCAGTTGCTGTCGGAATTTCATCTTGGGAAATTGACTCAGATTCTGATGATGATTCAGAAAGTTTGGGTAGTAAAATTCGTTCAGTTCAGACGAAAATTGGTGCTTGGGCGTTATTAACCGTTAGTATTGCATTATTTATTGCTTGTTTTCTGGCGGTAAAACTTAGCTTAATCGAAAGTGAATCTCTAGGTGCAATCATCGGTGTAGTTATCTGGGCTACCTATTTCTCACTGGTAATTTGGTTTGGTTCATCAGCAGTAGGTTCTTTTATCGGTTCTATCGCTAGTACTGTCACTTCTGGTTTTCAAACTTTGATGGGTACAGCAACTGCTGGTATCGGTGCTAATGCTGCGAAACAACAGTTAGTTTCTACTGCTGAAGATATTACAGCCGCAGTCCGACGAGAGTTAACTTCAGGTTTTAACGCTGAAGATATTAGAAATACCCTCCAAAGTTCTTTAGGGTCTCTGCAATTACCAAAGCTGGATATCACAGAAATTCGTAACCAATTTGACCAGCTTCTTAAAGATACAGATTTGCAATCTGTTGCTAACAGCGACCTATTACAAAATATCAATCGCCAAACATTTGTTGATTTAATTAGCAGTCGTACAGATTTCTCTCAAGAAGATATTAATCGCATTGCTGACCAATTTCAAGGTGCTTGGCAACAAGCTTTGAATCGGAGCAATCCCACAGAACAAGTAATTAATTTGCTAAAGTCTGCAACACCCGAAGAATTGAATTCAGAGCAATTAGGTGAACGCCTTCAACAACTGGTTATAGTCGGAGGTGGGAATGGCAATGGTATAATCAAGCAAGCTATTCAATATGGCTTGAGTGCGGCTGCACCAGCAGTTTTGGAGCGGGTTAACCTTTCCAATATCGATGTCAACAAAATTACTAATCAGTTGCAAAAACTGAAAGAAAAAGTTCAAGATGTCGATGTCAATCAAATCACAGAACAATTAAAAAAATTCCAAGATGAAGGAAGTAAACAAGTATCTGCAAGATTGCCAATATCACCCGAAAACACAATTAAGACAGATGTAGAAGACTACATATCGAATTCCTTTCCTTGGCATTTTAACCGCATTACCCTAAGAGATGAATTTAAAGAACTCATCTATGACGTTAATGCAGATCCAACAACTGTAAGACGGGAGTTGGAAGAAATAAATCAAGAATATTTCGCCAACTTGCTGAAGCAGCGAGGTGATATCAGTGAAGCTAGGGTGAAAGAAATTTCCGAACAAATGGAAAGCGATCGCTCGGAAGTTTTAGAAACTGTAAAACAGGCTCAAGCGCAAGAGCAAGGGCAAGATTTCCGCAGCAGCATCGAAGATTATCTGCGTTCGACGGGGAAAGAAGAACTCAATCCTGAAGGTATTGAACGCGACTTTAAAAAGTTGGTGGAAGATTCAGAAGCTGGGTTTGAAGATTTAAGTAGCCGCTTCGGACAATTTGACCGCGACACTTTTGTACAATTGCTCCAACAGCGTCAAGATATCAACGAAGAGGAAGCTAATAATATTGTTAGTCAACTCGAAAGCAACCGCGATAATTTCTTAAATCGTGCTAGAGAGCTGCAAGAACAAGCAAAAGGCAAAGCTGATGAACTGCGCCAAAGAGTTGAAGATTATTTGCGGAATACTAACAAAGATGAACTAAACCCCGAAAGTATCAAACGTGAGTTTAAAACTCTACTAGACGATCCCCAAGCTGGAATTAGCCAATTGACTTCGCGCCTATCGCAATTTGACCGGGATACACTAGTACAATTGCTCAGTCAGCGTCAAGATTTGAGCGAAGAACAGATAAACCAAACTCTCGATCAAATCGAAGCAGTCCGAGATAATATTTTGCAAGTACCGCAGCAGGCGAAAGAACAGTACGAAAAAACCACAAAAGCGATTGCTGAATATCTCCGCAATACCAACTTAGAAGAACTTGATCCCGAAGGTATTAAGAGCGATTTGGAAAAATTACTTGACGATCCCAAAGCAGGAGCCTTAGCACTGCGCGATCGCTTATCTAATGTTGATCGAGAAACCTTGGTTAAACTCGTTAGTCAACGGGGAGACTTGAGCCAAGAGCAAGTTAATCAGATAATTGATCAAGCACAAGATGCGATCGCTAATATTGTGAGAGCGCCACGACGTTTAGCCAAGCGTACTGCTCAACAAGCTTTAGATTTTGAAGCCAATCTCGAAGAATATCTGCGTAATACGAACAAAGAAGAACTCAACCCAGAAGCAATTAAACGCGATTTGCAATTGCTGCTGTCTTCTCCCCGCGCTGGAATTGGAAGTTTAAGCGATCGCGCCTCGAAATTTGACCGTTCTACAATTGTGGCGCTATTATCCCAACGGGAAGATATCTCACAAGAAGAAGCTAACCGGATTGTGGATCAAATTGAGTCGGTTCGCACCTCCATTGTTGAACAATTCCAGCAAATCCAGCAAAGAGTGCAATCAGTGCTTGATGGAGTTTTTGGTAAAGTTCGTAACTATCTCAACTCCCTGGATCGTTCCGAACTCAACTATGAAGGTATTAAGCAAGACTTTGCGAAAGTGTTCGACGATCCCCAAGCCGGATTTGAAGCATTGCGCGATCGCCTCAGCCAATTTGATCGTGACACCCTAGTTGCTGTCATCAGTTCTCGTGAGGATATTTCTCAAGAGGATGCTAACAGGATAATCGACCAAATAGAAGGGGCGCGGGATGGCGTACTACAACGAGCCGAACGCATTCAACAAGAAACACAAAAACGCCTGAAAGCGATCCAACAACAAGCTAAAAAGCAAGCTCAAGAAAGCAAAAAGACCGTTGCGAATGCTGCGTGGTGGTTGTTTGGAACAGCTTTGACTTCCCTTGCAGCCAGTGCGATCGCAGGAGCAGTGGCCGTTACAGGGTTACCTCTACCTCGTTAAAATTCATCATAAATTTATAAAAAAAAGTGGTAATTAATGTAGTGCCACTTTTTTTTATAAATAAAACAAACTACCCCCAGAGTAGTATCAGGACTTTATTCTTCCTACATATATTACAAAACCCTATCTAAGCAAAGGTTTCAGATTTTTTTTTGGCTGAGAGGGATAAAAGAGGATTAATTATTATTTCTTATAGGTAGAAAAAAGTAGCCTTGAGAGTAATATCATAATCTTGTGATTGTGAATATCGTAAAAGCTATGCGATTGTGTACTAGAAAATCTGCTTGTTCCCTAGCAGCCTAGTACTTGTAACCAATGAATACATAAAGCACAGAGATATATAAATGACCCTTGGCACGATTTCGATGCCAAACTCATCAATATATGCAGTGCTTCTAAAATCTTTGGACTTAACAGAAATCAACTGTTCCAATCAGGTGTGGTTCAGTTATCTTTTACCACTCGTTATTTCTCCACCTTATTTTCTGGGCATTGCTGAATAAAATTGTGAAATTCAAAAATTTAATGTTTGAAACTATTTCCTTTGCGCCTTTGGAGTAAAGGAAATTCATACTCTTAATCAGCAACACCGTTTTCTGATGGTGAAGTGACGAGGTAATTTTTACCCTCTAAACTCAGGAGAAGCTAATTTATGGAAACCATTCTCGATATTAATGACATTGACATTCTCGTCGGTCTTCCTAACAACACTATCCAGACCGGTACTGGTAGTGGTAACAGAGTCATTAACGGCGGTAGTGGCAACGATGTCTTTGTCAGTGGTAGTGGCAACGATCGCATCGATGGCGGTGGTGGCAACGATGTGATCACTGGTGGTGGTGGCAACAATACCCTTATCGGTGGTGCTGGCAACGATGTCATTACTGGTGGTGGTGGTAGGGATAGTATCGTTGGCGGTACTGGCAACGATGTCCTTACCGGTGCTGGCGGCGATGATCGCCTCTTTGGTAACGATGGCAACGATACCCTTGTCGGTGGTGATGGCAACGATAACCTAAATGGTGATAATGGCAACGATAGCCTGATTGGCGGTAATGGTAACGATATCATTAACGCTGGTGCTGGCAACGATGTCCTTGGCGGTGGTAATGGCAACGATACCCTTATCGGTGGTGCTGGCAACGATCGCTTCGTTGGCGGTAGTGGGACTGATGTTCTCACTGGAGGATCGGGTAACGATCGTTTCCAGTTCAACTCAGTTTCAGATAGTCCTGCTGGATCTGGACGGGATGTTATCACTGACTTTTTTGGCAACGGTAACTTGCCTGGTGATGTAATCGATCTATCTAACATCGACGCCAACTCCACTAGAGGGGGCAACCAAGGCTTCACTTTCATAGGATCTGGTGCATTCACCGCAGCCGGTCAGGTTCGTTATTCAGGAGGTATTCTTCAAGCTAGCACTGATGGGGATCTATCGGCTGAGTTTGAGATTCGTCTGGCAGGCGCACCAGGACTAGTAGCAAGCGACATTAACCTTTAATTTAATAGACCTGTCTTGAAAATCAGGCACGAGGCAGAATTCTAATAATTTAACAGTCGTGGGGAGAGGTAAGTTTAACTTGCCTCTTCCTTTTATAGTGATTATTATTACGCTAATTTATTTCTGTCTTTAGGCAAATTGACAAAATATATTCCTGTTTAATCTGCCAAGGATGCTATTGCTGTAATCAAGCATAGTTAAATCCCAAGAAAGGATATCTCACCAAAAAAGTAGCTCATATTGGCTTCATGCTTAAGATTGGTAATTTCCTTAATTAGTAACAGAAGGAAATCTAAATTACCAATGTTTGCTAAGGCTTGATCGCGCCGCGTATGCATGAAAAAATTAGGTAATATAATCGCAACACTTACAATTATGTCAAAGAAGTTGAACAGCCAAATGGTAATGCAAGGGATGTAGCGATGCCTACGGCGGGCTACGCCTACGCACTATTCAACTAGGCTTTTAATTATTGGCAATTACTTCCTTATATATAACTATAAAAATCACCAAACAAATCTCAATAAGCAAAATCAACTCTCTCTGAGCAAAGGTTTAAGATTTTTTGTGACGAAAGTAAAAAAATAACGTTAATTACTCTTTCTTATAGATAGAAAAAAGTAGCCTTGAGGGTAATATCATAGTCTTGTGATTCTCAATGGAACCAAAACGTTCTAAAACCTATGCAATTTCGTAGGAGGAAATCTGCTTGTTTCCTAGCAGCCTACTACTGTAACCAGTGAAAACATCAGGTACAAGAATATAACATCACTCTTGGCACAATTTTGATGCCAACATCATTAATAAATCCAGTGCTTTTAAAATCTTCTCAAATCTTCAGGCTTAACAGCAAACACCTGTTGTAATTAGGTGTGGTTCAGTTATCTCTTCCCACTCATTATTTCTTTGCTTTGTTTTCTCGGGGTTGCTGAATAAAAGTGTGAAATTCAAAAATTAAATGCTTGAAACTGTTTCCTTGCTCCTTTGGGGAAACCAAATTCATACTCTTAATCAGCAACACCGTTTTCTGATGGGGAAGTGAAGTGGTTATTTTTTTACCTTCTAAATTCAGGAGAAACTAATTAATGGCAATTATCAACGGTACCATTTTCAATGACAATAATACCGTCAACGGTTCCCCGCTAATTTTGCGCCCTGCCCTAAATGGGGGTGCTGGTAGCGATATCCTCAACGGCAATGCTGGCGACGATATCTTAAATGGGGGTGCTGGTAGCGATATCCTCAACGGCGATATCCTCAACGGCAATGCTGGCAACGATATCCTAAATGGGGGTGCTGGCAGCGATATCCTCAACGGCAATGCTGGTAGCGATAGCCTAAATGGGGATGCTGGTAGCGATACCTTAAATGGAGGTGCTGGTAGCGATACCTTAAATGGAGGTGCTGGCAGTGATATCCTTACTGGCGGTGCTGGTAGCGATAACTTAAATGGGGGTGCTGGTAGCGATAACTTAAATGGGGGTGCTGGCAGCGATATCCTCACTGGCGGTGCTGGGACTGATTCTCTCACTGGGGGCGCTGGTAACGATATTTTCGATTTCAACTCAGTTTCGGATAGTCCTACTGGTTTGTCACGGGATGTTATCACTGACTTCGTTGGAAACGGTATCTTTACAGGCGATCAAATTGATCTATCTACCATTGATGCTAACTCCACTGTAGGGGGCAACCAAGCCTTCACTTTTATTGGATCTAGCGCATTCACCGCAGCCAGTCAGGTTCGTTATTCAGGAGGTATTCTTCAAGCTAATACTGATAGGGATCTGTCGGCTGAGTTTGAGATTGGGTTGACAGGAGCACCACAACTAGTGGCAAACGACATTATCCTTTAATTTAATAGACCTCTTGCAAAAGTAGCTAGCACCTTACTCCTAAGCACTTGTTCTTAGGAGTAAGGTTCTTATTTTTGATTTATGCAAAAAGTTTAATCTTGAAGAAGAATTCAAGTGTAAAGCCAAACATGCTCCAACTGTGACAAAATGCACTCGGCTTTAAACTGTCAAGGATAGTATTGCTTAAATTAACTACATTATTTAAATCATAATAAAGCATATTTTACCCACAAAGTCGTTCATCTTAACTGCACACTAACAGAAGCACATCTAAGGTTCGATCGCGCCGCATATACATGAGAAAATCAGGTAATACAATCGCAATACAAGCGATGAGGCACAGAAGGAAAAAAGATGTCAGAGAATTTAAGAAGCCAAATTGTGACGCAAGGAGTGCAGCGATCGCCAAATCGAGCAATGCTGCGTGCAGTTGGTTTTAAAGATGAAGATTTCAATAAAGCCATTGTGGGTATTGCCAATGGCTACAGTACGATCACTCCCTGTAATATGGGGATAAATCAACTGGCACAAAGGGCAGAGGTTGGTATAAAGTCTGCCGGAGCAATGCCACAAATGTTTGGCACAATTACCATCAGCGACGGGATTTCGATGGGAACTGAAGGGATGAAATATTCCCTCGTGTCGCGGGAAGTCATTGCCGATTCCATTGAAACCGCCTGTACTGGACAAAGTATGGATGGTGTGCTAGCGATTGGTGGCTGTGATAAAAATATGCCAGGGGCAATGCTAGCGATGGCCCGGATGAATATCCCTGCAATATTCGTTTACGGTGGCACAATTAAACCCGGTCATTACAATGGACGCGATTTAACTGTTGTTAGTTCTTTTGAAGCGGTTGGTCAATACAGTGCGGGAAAAATTGACGAAAAGGAATTATTAGAAGTTGAAAGTCGCGCTTGTCCTGGTGCTGGTTCTTGTGGGGGAATGTTCACAGCTAACACCATGTCTTCAGCATTTGAAGCAATGGGAATGAGTTTGCCCTATTCTTCGACAATGGCGGCCGAAGATGCCGAAAAAGCCGACAGCACGGAAAAATCGGCTTATGCGTTAGTCGAAGCTATTCGCAAACAAATCTTACCCCGGCAAATTATCACCCGCAAATCTATAGAAAATGCCATTTCTGTGATTATGGCGGTGGGTGGTTCGACCAATGCAGTGTTGCATTTCTTAGCGATCGCCCGCGCTGCTGATGTAGAGTTAGCACTAGATGACTTTGAAACCATCCGCGCCCGTGTTCCCGTTTTGTGTGATTTAAAACCAAGCGGTAAATATGTAGCTACAGATTTGCACAAAGCTGGTGGCATTCCCCAAGTAATGAAAATGCTACTTGTGCATGACTTATTACATGGTGATAGCCTCACTATCACTGGTCAAACGATCGCAGAGATATTGACAGATATACCAGAAGAACCATCCGTCAATCAAGATGTGATTCGAACTTGGAACAACCCGATGTATCCTCAGGGACACTTAGCTATTCTCAGAGGTAATTTGGCAACGGAAGGGGCTGTAGCGAAAATTACCGGCGTGAAAAAACCAGTAATTACCGGGCCCGCACGGGTATTTGAATCGGAAGAAGCTTCTTTAGCTGCAATTTTGGCGGGTAAGATTCAAGCTGGTGATATTCTGGTCATCCGCTACGAAGGGCCTAAGGGCGGGCCTGGGATGCGAGAAATGTTGGCTCCCACCTCAGCAATTATCGGTGCTGGCTTGGGTGATGCTGTGGGATTAATTACCGACGGACGCTTTTCTGGCGGTACTTACGGCATGGTGGTTGGTCATGTTGCCCCAGAAGCAGCCGTTGGTGGTGCGATCGCTCTTGTAGAAGAAGGCGATAGTATTACTATTGATGCACCCGCTCGTTTGTTGCAGTTGAATATATCCGAAGAAGAATTGGCTCGTCGTCGTGCCAACTGGCAGCCCCCCGCTCCGCGTTACACTAAAGGCGTGTTGGCGAAATATGCCAAATTGGTATCTTCTAGCAGTATTGGTGCTGTGACAGATTTGGACTTGTTTTAATTAACCTGACGTAATAAACATCTCCGAAAAAGAATGTAGAGACGTAGCAGTGCTACGTCTTTTTGATTTCTAGTAATTTTTACTTGAATTTTATGAGTTTTTGGAAAAATCTTGATGAAGTTTCAGGAAATTTACATAGCAGCTATGATGTCAATAGAGAAATCACGGAAATATAGTTGACTGTCAACTGCTTAAAACTGAAAAGGGTACAAAATGAGTTCTGAATCTAACGTCAAATTAACGATCGCTCTTTCTAATCCAGACTTAGATGCAGATGAGCAAGAACGCGAAACCCGGAATCTGCTGCGAGAAATCAAAGACTTAGATGTAGAGAATGCTGAACTTGTAGCAGTTACAGAAAGTCCTGTAGGATCAAAGGCGTTTGGAGCTTTTCTGCTGGGAGTGTTGCAGGCAGAGGTGAGCCTTGCCAATTTTAAGAAACTGTTGGGATTTTTGGGCGATCGCTTGGGCAACAAAACCATTGAATTAGAAGTCGAGGCTAACGGGAAAAAACTCAAACTAAAAGCCAGCAGTCGAGAAGAATTAACAGCAGCGCTGGAAGCCGCGCAAAAGTTTGTAGCCGTAGGCTGAGAAATCCCATAATAAAAAAGAGGATAGCGAGATGGCTAAGGTAGCACTGCTAATAGGAGTCAGCGAGTACGAGCCTGGTCTTAACCCATTACCAGCTTCAGTAAAGGATATGCAAGCGATCGCCAAAGTTTTGCAGCATCCAGAAATGGGTGATTTTGCCCAAACAGATATTCAAAAACTGGAGAATCCCGATCCTCAGAAAATGCAGGAAGCGATGGAGACGCTGTTTAGCGATCGTCGTAAAGATGACCTTGTAGTACTTTACTTCTCCGGTCATGGCATTAAAGATGAGAGCGGCAAACTTCACCTCGCCACTCGCGTTACCCGCAAAAATCCCCAAGGACGACTGATCAAATCAACCACTGTTCCCGCCAGCTTTGTTCATAACATCATGAGCGATAGCCACTGCAAGCGCCAAGTCGTAATTCTCGACTGTTGCTTTAGTGGGGCGTTTGCTGAGGGATGGTTAGCCAAAGATGACGGTTCTCTCGATATCCGGGCTGAACTTGGTGGCGAGGGGCGAGTTGTCTTGACCTCTTCTACTGCTACTGAATATTCTTTCCAGCAACAAGAAGAAAATCTTTCGATTTATACCCGTTACCTTATTGAAGGTATTGAAACAGGTGCCGCAGATTTAGATAATGATGGTGCCGTTTCGGTTGATGAGTTGCATGAGTATGCCAAAAGGAAAGTTCAAAAAGCTGCTCCTGCCATGCAACCAGAAATTTATGCAGTCAAAGAAGGATTTAAAATCCTGTTGTCTAAAGCACCCATTGGTGATCCAAAACTGAAGTATCGCAAAGAAGTAGAGATTTATGCCAGTCGGGGCGAGATTTCGATTATTGGTCGCAGAATATTAGATGCCCTACGTCAGAATTTGGGGTTGCTCCCTGAAGAAACTGCTGCAATTGAAGCTGAGGTTTTAAAACCTTATCGAGAGTATCAACAAAAATTGCAGCAATATGAGCAAGCATTAGTAGACGCGATTGGGCGCGAGCAGACTTTGAGTGACTATACTCGCAATGATTTGCGACGTTATCAGGAAATTTTAGGACTTAGAGATGAAGACATAGTGTCAATTGAAACGAGAATTAGTCCCAAAAACGGATCATTTCCATTTCCAGATAAAGTTACAGCGTTCAAAAGCATCTTCCGCAAATATGATGTACCAGTCAAACTACCAAACAAAGTTGTTGCAGTTCTGAGATACCCCAGAGTAATGATTGGCGCAGGTGTCTTCGCTACTGTGGTTCTAACTTTCTCTTCCTTGGTGAAGCCACCAGATGTTTCAGTGACCACACAGCCTAATCCAGCAGAATCATCTACACCTGTTACTAGTCCCACTGTCTCCCCTACAACCGAGATGAGTGCTAAGGAATTCCATGATAGGGGACTCGATAAATCTAATAAAAAAGACTACAAGGGAGCGATTGAAGATTTTAACGAGGTGCTGCGGCTCGATCCCAATTTTACAATTGCCTACTACAACCGAGGTTATGCCCGTAGTAAGCTTAAAGATTACAAAGAAGCAATTGAGGATTTAAACCAGTATATTCGGGTCAATCCCAACGATGCTGGTGGCTACCTTAATCGAGGCTTCGCTTACTATAACTTGGACAATTACAAGCAAGCTATTATCGATTACAACGAAGCGATTCAAATTAACTCCAACTACGCTCTTGCCTATAACAACCGAGGTAATGCCTACGCTGACCAAGGCAACTACGAACAGGCAATTTCCGATTACACCAAAGCCATTGAGTTTAAGAATGATCCACTCTCCTTTCCCTACCAAAACCGGGGTGATGCCCGCCGTGACCTGGGAGATTATAAAGGAGCGATTGAGGATTATAATCAGGCTATCATTATCGATCCCAATTATGTCAAAGCTTACAATAACCGAGGTCTTGCCTACAGGAACTTGAAAGATTATAAGAAAGCAATTGACGATTATACCCAGGCTATCCGTATCGATTCCAATGCTGCCTATGCTTACCACAACCGGGGTAATGCCCGCTCTATTTTAAAAGATAAGCAAGGAGCGATCGCAGATTATCAAAAAGCCGCAGACCTTTATCAGCAACAAGGAAAAACAAAGCTATATCAACAGTCATTGGAGAAACTCAAAGAGTTGCAAAAGTAGCTATATTCTGGCAATAATTGTCTGCTAAAGATGGTAAGCGATGCCTTCTCTACGAGACGCTACGCGAACGGCTAGCTCCGCTGACGCATCTTTAATGCCACATCTATGAATTACTATAAATTATTATTTACCCAATAGCGATCATATCTTTTCATTCTCTCATTTGCAGCAGATCGATAAACTCATCGACACTCAGCCCAACTTATCTAATAATTGCTCGTAAAGTTCCTTTGTCTTGCTGTAGTAAATAAACATATTGCCCCCGGTGAAGAAATCATTGCGGTCAGCAAAAAACTGTTGCAATGACCTAATCAACACATTCATAGCAATGCGGTGGCGATTTGATTCCAAGGGTTCACCATCATCAAAAATTAAATCTGTAGGGGCATGGGGGGTTCCCAATCCACAATGGCTGCTGGATTTTTCTAAGTAGTCATGAGCGATCGCCTTTCTCAGAAAGCCTTAGATTTCTATCATAATCTGCCGAGAGCTTGCTCAATTAAGGCGTACAGATTACAAATGGTTATAAATTATTCTTCATGCAATCTCAAAAATTAGGTATAGCTTGACGAATCCCAATTATCACAAGAATACCAGGACAACTCAACTCGGATTGCGATGATGATTCGCTATTATGAGCGATCGCTTGATCTACACAAATACAAACATTAACAATCCTTAATAGATAATATTATTAAGGATTGTTAAGAGGAGCAAAAACTGCTCACAAACGCGATTGTTTCTTAAAAATCATCGAGAAACTGACTAAGGCGACTGATTACGGGGTCAACCTCTTGAGGAGGGGTAGCAACAGAATAAGAAGTATTATTTACTACTTCTAATTGAGTTGGAGACTGAATGAACGATCGCTCATTGACTATGAGCGCCAGTTGTGCGACTTGTTGAGAAAGTTGCAGTAGATGGTGTTCCATTGCCTCCAAACGATTAGATCCCTTGGCCAAAAAACGTTCCTCAAGTCCAGCCACTTGACGTTGCAGTTCACCGATTTGCTGTTCAATCGGTGTTGTTGCTGCTGCTGTTTGTCGAGCAGGTTGTACAGGTTCCGGTACACATAAAGATTGCCATAAGGCTTCTTTACAGAGGTCGCTGAAAGTCTTGTCTGGTTGTTTGTCCAAATAACTTTCTACTTGCGCTAACAAGCTTTCATCAGCAAGCTCTGGGTTGAACGTGACGGATTTAACTACCTTTTTTGACCATTGGAACATCAGCTTTATGCCCTAGCAGCGCGATTGGAGGATAATTGTGCCTCTCCATAAATATACTGCCCCAAAGCATTCGCCTGTCGTGAAGGTGCTGCTAAATGAGCATTAATCTTTGCTTCCTTGAGCAGACGTTGAACGTCATCCCAGAAGAACTCACCACCCCCGCCAGTCAGAATCACATCGGTAACACGTTCTGGCAACCAGGCTAGCACACGGCTACAGATTTCACGCGAAAACATCTCCGTAAGGTTGGGAAGAAAATCATCTAGGTTGGTGGGCTTGCTAGCGCCTTTAGGACGATAATAGCGTTCACCTCTGGGTTTGTTAACGGCGGAAATCAGGGCGAGAGATTGACTGTCTGCTCCCTCGATTTCGGCGGATACCAATTCATAAAATTTGTTCATACCGAAGTCTTCGCTCTTAGAAGCACCTCTGGCAAAACGGAAGTTATCTACCATCAAAAGATCGACGGTTTGATGTCCAATATCGACGATCGCCACCGATATTTTTGTAAAATCGGGACTACCAGGACTTTTCTTCGGTTGAGCTTCAGACCACAGCAGGCTGCCGTAGCCTTCTGGCATTACCCATACCTTACTGACGTTCAGCGATATAGATTCGCCTCGGAAGTTCAACACATGAGGGCCGCCTACTTGGCTAATCAACTGGGCTTTTTCTTTTTCAAATTGCTCTAAGGAAAGAAAAGGTAGACCCAGTACGACTGAGATATCGTCTCTAAGTTTGAAGTAGCCAGCACTTGCTAACACTTTGACCAGTGCAGACTCTACCTTAGATTGGCCTACTCCTAGATTCGCCCCAAAATCGGCTGCCAGTTGACCAACAGCATATCCATTTCCTTGATACTCCAGCCACAAATCCATTAAGGGATCAGTAGCCCTGGCTTCAAAAACACCACCGCGTACTTGTTCAATTGACATCTGCTTGACGTTGGCAGGTACGAACACCACATTACCGGGTTCACGACTCACACAAGTTTTTGTGGAAGTTCTGCCTAAATCAACGCTGAGAATGGTTTTCCCCGGAACACTGCCTGCCTTGGGAGGAACATTATTAACAGCATTCATGGGAGTCGATGCTGACACTCTATTCATGGGTATAGCAGCAGCATTGATGGGGGTAGCGGCGGAAGGTTGGTCTGTCATGAAAGCTCCTAGT
Organism: Nostoc sp.; assembly: GCF_035638895.1. Taxonomy (GTDB): domain Bacteria; phylum Cyanobacteriota; class Cyanobacteriia; order Cyanobacteriales; family Nostocaceae; genus Nostoc. Next base: position 17,579 of record NZ_DASQZC010000325.1, read on the forward strand.
TCAAACTTAACTCTAAAAAGTTGTCATGCTCATCTTACAAAAATGCGAGCAACCAGAAATTCTAGGTTGCGTCAAGTGTAGCTAGAAATACGCCAAAAATTAATTTCGGCGATACCTCCGATAAGCTCATGCCAACGCACATCTAGTATTATTTGGCATAGTGTAGGCGAATTTTGGCCAGATGTAACCCCTGCTTTTACTGCTTTCAAACCAAAAGCGTCCGTGTTTCATCTTCTAGCGCGTCTTAACTGGCGCTTGAATATCCAGAAAACAACTGCTAGAACCAAACCGCCAAGTACGATTTTGGATACAGGAGCAAGGTACTTGTCCACAAGTTCATACTGACTACCTAATGCGTATCCTGAGTATGTCAGCAAGCCCACCCAAGCCGCGCTACCTACTGTTGTGTAAAACAAGAATGGCAGCAAGGGCATATTGCTGATACCTGCGGGAACGGAAATTAAGGTGCGGATTCCTGGCACAAGGCGGCCAATTAATACTGCTTTTCTACCTTGTCGGTCAAACCACTCTTTGGCCTTAGTGATATCTTTACTGGATATAGCCAACCATTTGCCATACTTGTCTGCCCAAGCCTTCAAACGGGTTTCGCCCAAAAACTTACCTGGATAATACCAAATAAGTGCGCCCAATACAGAACCCAAAAGTCCTGCGAAAAACACACCAATGATATTCAGCTTTGCCCCCTCTGGTTGATATGGACTTGCTGTAAATCCAGCCAGTGGCATGATCAATTCTGAAGGAATTGGGGGAAAAAGGTTCTCTAGGAACATTAGTAGGGCGATTCCCCAATAGCCAAAATAGTTGATAGTATTAGTTATCCATTCAAGCATTGAGTCAATTCCTAAAATTGCGGTACTATTCTTGTGACTAAGATTCCGTTTTAGCTTTTAAAAAAAGCTAATTATCCCGCTTGCTAAAGTCAAGGTAATTCGGCTGCACGAATAACTTGGCATCGCAATGAGGAAGCAGAGTAAAACAAGTGGAAGCTAAGGGGCTGTTTCATTAATTGCGAAGTTTATACAAATTCGGAAGTAGCTCTAGTACAGGGCGGCGGAAATCAAGCTACCATTTTAAAACTTGCAAAAGCCTTGATATACAAAACTTTTAACTTTTAACTTTTGAGAGCCAGTTGCTAAAAAGCGGGAACGCGCTTGAGCGTAGCTTGCTTCCCCGTAGGGATACAAGTCGGCAGAGCCGACGGCAGTTGCTTCTCCCAAGGGGAGACGCTGCGCGAACAAGTCGGGAAACCCGCCCAACGCACTGCCTCCCCAACGCACTGGCTGCTTTTGGCTTCCGCCTTGCCATATTAGCCCTTGAAATTGAGCGAGAAATTGCTCACTACGAATCTGACAAAATTAATGAAATCAAGCATCAGATTTTATTTTCTAATTTTTTAGATCCCCCTTAGTCGGTTTTTTAAAAGGACTAGGGAGGATCTAAAGATTTGATGGCAAATTAAAAAACATACTCTAGGGTTTTCTTCTGAGGTTGTGAGGTTGCGCCTCTGGGATACCAGGGAGAAAATTTTATTTTGTCCCCCCCATCCCCCTCATCCCCCTCATCCCCCTCATCCCCCTCATCCCCTCTTCTAGACTGTCGGGGTCAATGATTGTACTCTTGGTTCCGATTGCCATTCTAATGGATTCAGAACTCGATCTTCGAGCGCCATCTGCTCAATCAAACTTGCCAGTCTCAGAGCTTTGAGAGCTTGTTCACCACCTACTGAGGGTTGATTGCCACCATGTACACAGTTGACAAAATGCTCTAATTCTGCACTTAAGGGTTGAATATTGCTAGTGTAGACTTTTTCAATTACACCATCTTGCCTGTAAAGTACTTGTCGGTGGTCGCTGAGAGAATTGGCAGTCGTTTGTCGGTGAATCAAAATTTCATTCTTGAGAAAATCTGCCTCAGTGAATGAATTTTTGCAATGGGCGACAATCCGGCGAATTTTTCGGTGGGTAACTTTACTGGCGGTCAAAGTAGCAACAATACCATTGGCAAACCCCAAGGTGGCAGTTACGTAATCTAAATAACCAGAGTCTAGGGCGCGAGTACCGCTAGCAGTCAATTTCGTGACTGGGGAAGCAGCTAATTCCAAAAGTAGGTCGATGTCATGGATCATTAAATCCAGCACAACCGAAACATCATTTGCCCGATCTGAGTAAGGACTCATTCTGTGGGCTTCTAGCGCCAGCAATTCTTCAGTTTTAAGCACTTGGCTTAGTTCTTTAAAAGCCGGGTTAAAACGCTCAATATGACCCACTTGCAGGATACACCCAGACTCAGCTGCGGCATTTACTAAAGACTCTGCCTCAGAAATACTGGCTGCGATCGGTTTTTCAATCAAAACATGAATTCCCGCTAACAGACAGTTGATGCCTACGGCATAGTGCAGACGGGTAGGAACAGCTACACAAACTGCATCTACAAGAGGTAGCAGATCACAGTAATCTTCAAAAAAACGCACCTTGTACTTGCTGGCAGTTTCTAGCCCTCGCTCAACATTAATATCTGCCACTCCGACTAGTTCAACATCTTTCATTGAACTCAGTACGCGAGCGTGATGTTGTCCCATATTACCCACTCCAATCACGCCTATGCGGATCGGTCGTGGCTGGTTACGCTGTGTATATAGATTCGGTTCTGCCACTGACATGCTATCTTGCACTATTATTCTCTCCTCAACCACCAAATTTAGAGACGCTACGGCCGTTGGCGTTTATACTTGAAAGCCAGTTACGATCCGTCTAAAACCATCCAGATGGTAACATAGAGCCTATGTTTATGAAGAATTTCAAAGTTTATCATCGGTTCCCGTAATCCAAATATCTTTTGTATAGATAGTTCGGGTTTGTTTTGGATTTTGCACTTTTTATAATAAATATATGTCTTTTATGTGTCTTTTTATTAACTTTAAAACATTCAGTAAGACTTAAGTGTAAATTCTTCAAATTTTTAAGGAGCGGTTTTCTCTGCTCCGACTTAACTTGATTGTTGCACTTAGGCAATTAATTACCGGGATCAATTTCTAATTGATACTACTAAAATTACAAAGTCATGAAAAAGTAACACGTATGTTTTTTTTAAGAAAAAGGCTATCGGAAATTATCGCTACTGATTAATTGAAAAGATTTTTGTATGATTATTTGCAGCATCCGTCCTAGACACATACTCTTGCAAAGAAGCAAGCTACGCGTATCTGTGGTAGAGAAGATATTACACTGTTTTTAGAGAAAAACTAGTACCGCAAGGCGGAAGTCAAAAGTCACGCATAATTGTATTCCGAGCTTCTTGGGCTATATGAAATGGTGAACCAGCGCTGCGGCAGGAAAACCCTCCGCAGGCGACTGGTGAACCCGTTCGCGTAGCGTCTCCGATAGGAGAAGGGTATGTTTATTTACGCCGTGCTGCACTACTGTAGATTAATTTCTTTAGAATATCGGTGCGGCGTTGTTTGCCATCACTCACAGGGTTGAGAAGTGGCTTTGGCATTACTTCTTGACCAGAAATGTTGAGGTGTAATTTGGCGATTTAAAATCCAACATTTGCAACCGAGATGAAAGCTGTAATCCTGTTATCTGGGGGATTAGACTCTTCCACAATTCTATACAAAGCTAAGGCTGATGGCTGTGAATGTCATGCTATTTCCTTTGATTATCAGCAGCGACACCGACGAGAGTTACAGTCAGCCCTGACTGTTGCTCAAAAAGCTGCGATCGCAAAACATCAGGTAGTTAATTTTGATTTACGGCAATGGGGTGGTTCAGCACTTACCGATGATGCCATTGATTTACCCCAAGAGCGATCGCTGGATGAAATGTCTCAAAATATTCCTGTCACTTATGTTCCGGCTCGTAATACTATCTTTTTAAGCTTTGCTCTTGGTTACGCCGAAGCGATCGCAGCTGAACGTGTCTATATCGGCATCAATGCTTTAGATTACTCAGGATATCCTGACTGTCGCCCCGACTATATCCAGGCAATGCAGGAAGTTTTTCGTCTGGGAACCAAACAAGGGCGTGAGGGACAACCAATAAATATTGTTGCACCCCTGATCAACCTGAAAAAAACTGAAATCATCCAACTAGGGAACCAATTGGGAGTTCCCTGGGAGCTAACTTGGTCTTGCTATGCCGGTGAAGATGTCGCCTGCGGGGTATGTGATTCTTGTCGCTTGCGGCTAGCAGCTTTTGCCGAATTGGAACTCGTTGATCCAGTGGCGTATGCTTAGTGAAGGATGGGGAGTAGGGAGTGGTGAGTAGGGAGTAGGGGAGTTCTTGATAATTACTCTCCCTCATCCCCCTCTTCCTCCAGGCGTTGCAGTTGAATTTGATGCAGGCGTGGGCCAACAATTGATACCACGGTGAATTCGAGATTTTGATACCGGAAGGTTTCGCCAATGGCCGGAATTTTTTGTAACTGATACAGCAAAAAGCCGCCTAGTGTTTGGTATTCTCTTGTCAAGGGCAAATTGAGATGCAAAACTTCGTTGAGGTCTTCGAGGTTGATCTGGGCCTGTACTAAAAATTTATGCTCATTTAACATCTGAATCATCAAGTCGTCACTGCTTTGAGATTCGCTGGCGTCGCCAATGATTTCGGCAATGACATCTTTGATTGTCACTAGTCCCACAGTAGAGCCAAATTCATTCACTACCATGACCATAGCTGGTTTCTCTTGCTGCATCATTGGCAAAAGTTCACTCAGGGAGGTGTGTTCAGGAACAAACCGGGCGGGACGCATCCAAGGTTGGATTTGTGTCTCTAAACTGAGATTTCCTACAGCTAAAGGTTGTGCCAAATCTTTAAAATAAACAATGCCGCGAACATCGTCTAGTGATTCACCAATTACGGGATAGCGAGAGTAACCAGTAGCAGCCATTTCCTTGAGTAATGTCTGGAAGGTAGCATCTTTTGGCAGCGTGATAATACTGGTGCGCGGTATCATCACATCTTGGGCTATAACATCGCCGAACTCAAAGACATTATTGAGCAATTCTCGCTCTGCACGCTGTAGACCAGTAGATCCCCATTCTGTAGAGATAATCAGTTGCAATTCTTCGGGAGTCACAGGTGGCCTCCAGCCTTGACCTGTGTATTGGATGCCAAAAACCCTCAATAAAAAACGAGTTGACTGGTTGAGAATCCAGATGAAGGGGCCAAAAAAACGCACGATCGCTTTTACCGAAGGCCCCAAAAACCTAGCGAGCTGTTCTGAGTACAGCATGGCTAAGGATTTAGGACATAATTCTCCGATCACAATTTGCAGATAAGCAATCAAGAAAAAGGCAATGGGAATTGATAGAGAATGGGCCAGGAAAGTAGTCATGCTACTTGGTAAAGGCCAGGATTTTAAGCATGCATTAACCAGCACAACAATCGTACTTTCGCCAATCCATCCCAATGCCAAACTGGAGAGGGTAATACCTAACTGAGTGGTAGATAATAGTCGATCAATACTACGTTGTAGCATCTCGACTGCGATCGCTGGAGCATCCCCAGCCTTAACTAGCTGGTGAATACGCGATCGCCGCACGCTCACCATCGAAAATTCCGCCGTCACAAAAAAGGCATTTATGGCAATCAGGAGTAGCACTGACAATAACCGTAGCGCCACGTCTGTCCAAATTAAATTAGGAAAACCAATCACCACCAAAGCTCGTGTAAAACTCACGCCCTCCATTTAGGAAGATTAGGGATTGGGTATCAGGGATTGGGTATTGGGAAAAATTCAATCCCCAATCCCTAGTCCCTCGCCCCCAGTCCCCAGCCCCCAGTCCTTTCCTACCTTTCTACAGGAATATTCAATGCCTCTAGCTTCAATTCTTGAGCGGGATAATCAGTAAGAGCAAGTGATATTTTCTTGACATCATCAAGTAAAGCTGTAGGAATGCTCACTGTACCTGTAAATGCTGGCCCATTTGCAGGCAATTCTGTTGGTAAACCCTCTGTACTAGGACTCAGGGTTCGTCCTTTATCATCGGTAACATCTAAAAAACTATACAGGAAGCGGACAGAATCTTTACCTTTGTTCTGCATTTTCACTTTCAGTAGCAAATCACCACCAGAGTAGCGGACAGATTGTACAGACATGGTTACGCCCTCACTCAAGGCTGTAACTGGAAAACCTGGCTGGAGTTTTTCTTCAACTACTGCTGGGAGTTTTTCCTCTGGCTTCTGCTTACTGCTATTGGTTTCTTCATCATCGTCTAGGTCTTCCAATTTAGCAGCCTTGGTCTTACCCTCAATTCGCGCCTTAACAATTTTCAGAATTTCGTCTTCTTTTAATAGCACTAACCCTCCCTGTTGGGAACTATTTGCCTTACTACTGGCAAATTTGGTTGTAGGACGCCCATCTGGTGTAGTAACGCCTTTAAGTGCTGAACTACCTAGTTCAAACCCCAAAAGGGCACTCACAGACCCTGCTCCCATCATCAGGATTAACAAAACCAAAGTAAGAAGTACAGTAGAATTTATTTTCATTGCTGACAAGCTATCACAATAGAATGCTGGTCTATTTAAGAATAGTGAAGCTTTTGACCTCAATCCTTAAAGGAACTTAATCAATATTAGTCTGCACTATTTTATGATTAAATTATGTAGTATAAAAATCTGATAAGCTATTGTCGAGTATTCACAGGTGTAAATCTGTGCTATAATTATCCAATTGGCTAAACTCAGTGCATGAGGTATTTTCCTCAGTCTAAGATTAGCAAATCAGGTTGACCTAAGAGTTGAAGTAATTGACTCTTATGAACCTGAAAGCAAACAAAATAAGCGCCTTTGGCCGATTGGGGAGGCAACGAACTCATAATTCGTCTTCAGGCTGGTTCGATTCCAGCAGGGCGCACTGAACAACGATCAAAAAGCAGTAATAGAGGGATAAAGGGCATTAGGCATTGAAAAGAGGGAGAGGGGAAAATTCTTCTCCATTGCTCTCCTGCTTCTTCCCCACTCCCCAATATTACCGAGGTGGTAAAGTTTCAAACCTGAATTCAGTTCCTACTTTGAGTTTGTTACTGTTCAAGCGAGGAGACATCATCAGCGATGTGTCGTAAGGATTTGGTAAATCAGGAGTGCGAATGTATGGATCGTTGCCAACTTGCTGAGTCAGGACATCATGATATAAAGTGTTAACCAACTCAGCATCGCGGGCAATTTCATTTTCAGGGAAGGAACCACCGAAACTGGAACCAGATCCTAAAAATGAGTCTAACTGACGCTTGAGGCTGCCATTTTCGTAGAAATTGCGATCGTGACGAAAATAAGCTCGCTCAAATACATCATTCGTAGTTTCAATTTTGGGGGTTTCCGTTTGGGCAGATGCAACAGAGGGAAAAGCAATACCAGCAGCAAGTAGTACTAATAAACCACCAAAGGTTTTAAATTTTATACCCACGTTCCTAACTCCTCAATTTTTGGGCAATCTTAATTTATGCTTAATCTCAGAACTCTAATGAGTTCAACCTTTGGTGTAGCACAACTTTTAATGTTTTGTAATGACGTATCCTACTGAAACTCTTACCCACTCAGATATTTGGGCAACCACTTCTGATTTGATTACCTTGCGCCATAAGCTACTAGATTTATTTTGCCAACTTGCTTATCAAGAAGGTGATTTTCTCCTCTCGTCTGGGCTGCGTAGTTCTTATTACGTCAACAAGACACAGGTAACACTCCATCCTCAAGGCGCTTTGGCAGTCGGGCGTTTACTGTTACCTTTATTACCTCTAGATACACAGGCTGTAGGTGGTTTAACAATGGGGGCTGACCCAATGGTGACAGCAGTGAGTGTAGTTTCTGTTTATGAAAACCGCCCGATACCAGCGCTGATTATTCGCAAAGAAGCCAAGGGTTATGGGACGAGAGCTTATATAGAAGGCCCCAGTTTACCAGAAGGTGCAAAAGTAGTAGTTTTGGAAGATGTGGTCACAACTGGGCAATCTGCTCTGAAAGCGGTTGACCGTCTTAAAGAAGCAGGTTATACCGTAAATCAAGTAATTTCACTGGTAGACAGAGAACAAGGGGGAAGTGAGCTGTACCAGTCTGCTGGGTTGAAGTTTGAAACTTTGTTTTCGATTCAGGAAGTTCAGGAACGCTATCGACAACTTGCGAATTCATAAGTGTCGATTGCCTAATTATTTGACAATTTTACAGATTTATGTAATCTAAAATATTACTCTTAAAGCCCTAATTAAGGGTTTTATTATTTTAGGCTCAAAATAGCCTTTACTGCACTGACGATCGCAGAAGATACTTTTTCGATTTCTTCTTTAGTTGTAAATTTCCCAATCCCAATTCTTAACGCTCCCTCAATTATATTTTCCGCAAGATTCATAGCTTGCAGAACGTGAGATGGCGCGACAATACCTGATGAACAAGCCGCACCTGTAGAAATAGCTAATTGATGGCGAATTCTAGCAATAATGGCACTATTAGGGATGTCAGGGGTAGAAATATGCAAGTTACCTGATAAACGGTTGTTTAAGTCTCCATTCACCAGTAAATTAGGAATTTTAGCTTGAAGTAAGCTTTGCAGTTGATCTTGCAAAAGTGCGTAGGCGCAGCCCGCCGTAGGCATCACATTTTCATCTGCTTCCATTTCCAGCTGTCTCAATCTGCAAGCTTCCGCCAAGCCAGCGATTCCGGGGACATTGAGACTTAAAGCCAGCAGCGGGATTTGAACTCGCGACCTTCCGATTACAAGTCGGATGCACTACCACTGTGCTATGCTGGCAATTTTTTTGATTACTCTCAATTAGCAACCACAATTTCTCATTGTACCATAATTAATTTGTTTGTCTAGCTGTAATTGCTATAAAATATCTCCCTCTTCAGAAATAAGGCTAGAAGACGGGATATTTTGGCAATATCGTTGCTTTTGTGTATCGAGATGGTTGAGTTAGCGTTGCAATTGTAGTGATTCCGAACGCTGATAAAGTTGATAAATTAGTATGCATGGCAAAAGTTAACTCTAATCCTGGGTTGGGCGCAGTTCTACAACTGTATTTTCTTGGCACGGTCGAATAAAGGAACAGAAATATATAATTATTTTTTACAGATTACAAGCATGGCAGCATTGCTCGGACGAGATTTATTAAGTCTAGCGGACATCAGTCCTATTGAACTTCAAGAACTCCTGCAATTAGCAACTCAACTGAAATCACAACAACTGAAGTTGCAGTGTAATAAGGTTTTGGGGTTGCTGTTCTCCAAAGCTTCAACTCGTACACGGGTAAGTTTTACTGTGGCGATGTACCAACTGGGTGGACAGGTAATCGATCTCAATCCTAATGTCACTCAAGTTAGTCGCGGGGAACCTTTACAGGATACGGCACGGGTGTTAGACCGATATCTGGATATTTTGGCAATTCGCACTTTTGCACAGCAGGATTTAGAAACTTTTGCTCATTATGCCAAGATTCCGGTAATTAATGCGCTTACCGATGCAGAACATCCTTGTCAGGTATTGGCGGATTTATTGACGATTCAAGAAAGCTTTAACACCCTTGCTGGGTTAACTTTGACCTACGTGGGCGATGGGAATAATATGGCTAATTCTCTGATGTTGGGCTGTGCTTTGGTGGGGATGAATGTTAGAATTGCCACCCCTAGCGGATATGAGCCAGATTCTAAGATTGTAGAACAAGCAAGAGCGATCGCTAATAACAAAACGGAAGTCCTTGTAACTCATGATCCAGAATTAGCAGCTAAAGGTTCTACTGTACTTTACACTGATGTTTGGGCGAGTATGGGGCAAGAAGCAGAAGCAGACAACCGAATGCCAATTTTCCAGCCTTATCAAATTTCGGAGCAGCTATTGAGCCTTGCAGAACCAGAGGCAATTGTTTTACACTGCTTACCAGCCCATCGTGGTGAAGAAATTACCGAAGCTGTGATTGAAGGTTCTCAATCACGAGTTTGGGAACAGGCAGAAAATCGCCTACACGCTCAAAAAGCTTTACTTGCAAGTATCTTAGGGGCGGAATGAAAAGAGTTAGGAGACGCGATTAATAGCGTCTGTACAAAAGTTAAGAGTCAGAATGGCGAGTGTGCTGCTGGCTCTTTACTTAAAATTTGTAAAAATCAAGAATAAATTGGTAAAAGAAAAGAGAATATTCTAGCTTTTGACTTTCATATTTTTATTTTTCTCTTGTTATGGGGAGTTTTTTGTAGTACTAATGTTCTAGAGACATTTATAATTACTTCCCACAAATTTATGGAACGTCTAACTGAAGCTCAACAAGAACTTTATGAATGGTTGGCAGAATACATCCGATCGCACCAGCATTCGCCTTCAATTCGGCAAATGATGCAAGCGATGAACTTGAAGTCACCAGCCCCAATTCAAAGCCGTTTAGAGCATTTACGCACTAAAGGATATATTGAATGGACTGAAGGCCAAGCACGAACGATTCGGATTTTGCGTCCTGTTAAGCAAGGTGTACCAATTTTGGGCACGATCGCTGCTGGTGGTTTAATAGAACCGTTTACTGATGCTGTAGATCATCTAGACTTTTCTAATTTCGAGTTACCTCCCCAAACTTATGCTTTGCGGGTAGCTGGCGATAGCATGATTGAAGATTTAATTACTGATGGCGATGTGGTATTTCTGCGTCCAGTAGCAGAACCAAATCATTTAAAAAATGGTACTATCGTCGCCGCCAGAGTAGATGGATTTGGTACAACATTAAAACGTTTTTATCGCCAAGGCGATCGCGTTACCCTTAAACCAGCAAATCCTAAGTACAATCCCATCGAAGTCATGGCTCAACAAGTGCAGGTGCAAGGTTCTCTCATTGGTGTTTGGCGTGGTTACAACTGAGTAATGGGGAGTGGGGGAGATGAGGGAGAGTAGAAGGCAAGGGGATAACTCCTAACTCCGCACTCAGCACTCTTAATGCCCAATGCCCATTAATTAGGGTTCGCTACCATTTTTGTGCTTAATATATGTACCTGACGAAAAATTCAGTGCAGCAACTGCCCACTTTCCGATTGAAATTACCGTTTGCAAGGGAAAGTAAGGGCAGTTATTACACTCCGCAACCATTACCAGGATGCCCAAGAATGCCTCCGTCTCTGCAATTGCGGCAATATCAGCGCCAAGCGATCGCTAACTGGTTTACCAACAATGGCAGAGGGACGCTGAAAATGGCTACTGGTAGTGGTAAAACTATTACCGCATTAGCGATCGCTTGTGAATTGTACCAACAGATTAATTTACAAGTTCTGTTGGTGGTGTGTCCCTATCGCCATCTCGTTACTCAATGGGCGCGAGAATGCGAAAAATTTAATTTGCAACCCATTTTAGCTTTCGAGAATTTACG
>NZ_DASQZC010000326.1:0-2629 GCF_035638895.1 Nostoc sp.
TTGGCGCGAATGCTAAGGATCTTCAGGAAAAACCCATTTTGGTGGTTCCGTGATTTTTTTCCGCAAACGTTCTTGTGCCAACTCCAACATTTGGTCTAAGGGAGTCTCTTCAATAAATTTTGCTGCGGCTTCTCTAAACTCGATATTGGGACATTTATCCCCTAAAACACACCCGTTAACACAGGCTACAGCACAGTTAATTTTTTGCTCCACAGTAAATTCCTCTCTTTAAAAGTTATGAGCAGAGACGCGATTAATCGCGTTTGTACAGGAGTTATAACATTCCATCCTTAACTATTCACCCTTTACCCTCCAGGTAAATTTTACCTTGCCAGTTGTCATCTCATTAGTCTAAATACTTACCATTTAGAAAGTTATCGGTTATGAGTTATGATTTTGACTCCTAAGTTTTCACTCTTATGAAGGGCGCTCATGTCAGAAGTTTTTGCTACCACTGGAACTATTGCTGCGATCGCTACTGCTGTTGTCCCCCAACAGGGTAGTGTTGGTATTGTACGGGTGTCCGGTTCCCAAGCAATGGCTCTAGCCCAAACTCTTTTTCATGCACCAGGGCGACAAGTTTGGGAAAGTCACCAGATTCTCTACGGTTACATTCGCCATCCCCAAACGCAACAACTGGTAGATGAAGCCCTATTGTTGATTATGAAAGCACCCCGTTCTTACACCCGTGAAGATGTAGTAGAATTCCATTGCCACGGGGGAATTATGGCAGTGCAGCAGGTATTACAACTGTGTTTGGAAAACGGCGCAAGACTAGCGCAACCTGGAGAATTTACTCTCCGCGCTTTTTTAAATGGACGATTGGATCTAACTCAAGCCGAAGGTATTGCTGATTTAGTAGGAGCTAAATCCCCTCAAGCTGCCCAAACTGCCTTAGCTGGTTTACAGGGAAAATTAGCTCATCCGATCCGGCAGTTACGCGCCAACTGCTTAGATATTTTGGCAGAAATCGAAGCTCGAATTGATTTTGAGGAAGACCTTCCTCCGTTGGATGATAAAGTCATAATATCAGAAATAGAGAAAATTGCCGCAGAAATAACTAGATTATTGGCAACCAAAGACAAAGGTGAGTTGCTACGCACAGGTTTAAAAGTGGCAATTGTGGGGCGGCCGAATGTGGGTAAGTCGAGCTTATTGAACGCTTGGAGCCAGAGCGATCGCGCCATCGTCACTGACTTACCTGGTACAACCCGTGATGTTGTCGAATCGCAGTTAGTTGTCGGGGGAATTCCCGTACAAGTGCTAGATACAGCAGGGATTCGGGAAACAACAGACCAAGTGGAAAAAATTGGCGTCGAGCGATCGTGTCGTGCTGCCAATGCAGCTGATTTAGTCTTGCTTACCATTGATGCTTCAGCAGGTTGGACGGAAGGCGATCAAGAAATTTATCAGCAGGTGCAACACCGTCCGTTAATTTTAGTTATTAACAAAATCGATTTAATAGAAGAAAAGGAAAGCAAAAATATTCAATCCCAAATCCCAAATTTAAAATCTAAAATTGCCACAGCCGCAGCCCAAAACCAAGGCATTGATGCTTTAGAAACAGCAATTTTAGAGATAGTTAAATCGGGAAAAGTCCAAGCTGCTGATATGGATTTAGCCATCAACCAAAGGCAAGCAGCAGCCTTAACTCAAGCGAAAATTTCTTTGGAACAAGTACAAGCAACAATTGCCCAGCAGTTACCTCTTGATTTCTGGACAATTGACTTACGGGGTGCGATTCAAGCACTAGGAGAAATTACCGGAGAAGAGGTTACAGAATCAGTTTTAGATAAGATTTTTAGCAAATTTTGCATTGGAAAGTAATTTATCTCTAATAGACTACCTCACAACAAGACTTTCAAGCTTTATAACCAATTTTTGACTATTTCTACTGAACAACCATGCTTTAAAAATTGACCTCGAAATGTTGGATTAGGGTACTAATACTACATCTTCATATATTTCTGCGATCGCACACCGAAAATCAACGCTAGCGAAATGCACTTCTTGTTCTTTTTCATAAGGGTAAAGTACCCAATGTCCTTCTTCATTGCGGCGGAAGGATTCGACACTCATTCGGTCTGGTGAAATTAGCACATATTCTTGTAGTGATTCTAAGTGTCGATAACTAGCGAATTTCTTGCCTCTGTCATACCCTTCTGTTGACTCAGAAAGCACTTCGATAATTAAGCAAGGATGGGACTTAAAGTATTCAGATTCTCTATCTCGTGCATCACAAGTCACCATCACATCAGGATAAAAATAGCGATTTATGATATCAATTTGTGCTTTCATGTCTAACATGTAAACACGGCAATCACTACCCCGGAGATGGTTTCGTAACAGCATAGATACATTCATACTGACTGTAACATGAGCATCACTTGCCCCTGCCATTGCGTAGACTTCCCCATCAATATACTCGTGTTTGATTTCACTAAATTTCTCGCCTTCTAAATATTCTTCTGGGGAGATATAGTACTCACTTTGGCTAACGACCATTTTAGTACCTTAGTAATTTTACCAAACATTTTAACCCATAGAATCAATTTAATGAGCAACAGCGCCACCAGTTTGCTTCACCTTTTTGAAGAATAAAACGGCAAGCCCACTGAGTAACAAAGCA
>NZ_DASQZC010000327.1:0-1872 GCF_035638895.1 Nostoc sp.
AATTTATACAGTTCCAATTTCTGTGCTTTGTTCGCCTAAAAACCCACTCAATCAGTTTGATGGGAATCCTCATATTGTCCCAATGGTGAATATTTATGAATTTGAACGCGATCGCTGCCATTTAAACTACAATCAAACGGGGCTAGAAGCAGTTGCCAGTGTTATTGAAAAGCGGGTAGATATTGATGCTGTATTTGAATCTCGCCAGGAATTGCTAGGTTTAGCAAAAGCCAGTGGAGGACATGTCCGCCAATTAATGCAGATGATGCGGACTGCTTGCCAAACTGCTAGTACTCGCAAACATCCCAAAATTATTGCCGAAGATATTATCTATGCTGTGAAACAACAGCAATTTAGTTTTGAAAGGTTTATTCCTGAAGAACATTATGCGTTTTTAGCCCAAGTGTGCATCTCCAAGAATGTCAGCAAAGATGATATTGGTCAATTAATGCTGTTTAACACTTCAGTTTTGGAATACAACGGCGATAAACGGTGGAATTACCCCAATCCAGTGGTGAAACAAAATGAATTCTTCCAGAAAGCCATCGAATCCGCACTCGCAGCGCAACCTTAACTCAGAAATAGGAGCGTTTATCGCCCTTAATCAAGAGATATTTGCTCAATTGCTCACCTTTGTAGACTTTGCAGAAAAGTTTACCATTGGTTTTGTGGAAATTAATTTTCCCCCAGATGTAGAAATATTAGTTGAGGCGCTAAAGACAAATCCTGAGTGTCGGGATATTCAGTTTGTTAGTCTGAGTTTTTCTGATGCAAATATGCGATTTCTCCGGGATGAAATTGTCAAGATATTACCAACTATTGAAATAGAACCTAACAAAAAATTAGTCTTGATTGTACAAGGTTTAGAAAAGTCTATTGGCGTTTATGGAGACTATCCGCCAGTTTTACAAGACCTCAACTTTGTCCGAGATGCTTATAAAAGAACTGTTCCTCATCCCATTCTGTTTATTCTGCCAGATTATGCCCTGACTCGGTTAGCCAAATTTGCTCCTGATTTTTGGGCTTGGCAATCAGGGATGTTTCGGTTTCAAACGCCTCAAGTTACCAAAGATAATGCAATTCATGAGACTCAAAATACTGAGAGAATTATAGACAGATTAGAACCTCCAGAAAAACAAGAGCGCATTGATTTATTACACCGCCTGCTAATGGAATATAACCCTACTGGACATCAGGCAACAGGAGAAAATCTCCGCAACTGTAGTAATATTTTGCATCAGCTAGGAGTTGCATATCTAAGTAAGAATGAACCTATCAAAGCTAGAGAATATTTAGAAGAAGCCGAAAAAATAGCTAATGATCAAGATTCCACCTTTCATGCTGAAGTCCTCAACACATTAGGAGATTCTTATGGGCAGCAAAGGCAATTTGATACAGCAATTACTTATTATCAAAAATCTTTAAGCATTTCACAGCAACTTCAGAATCCTCGCGGCGAAACTGCTGCTTTGTTTAAACTGGGCAATGCTTATCTAGACTTGAGACAATTTACACAGGCGACAACTTTCTATCAACAGTGTCTAGAAATTGAACAACAAATAGGCGATCGCTATTCTTCTGCTAGCATATACCACAATTTAGGAATGGTTGCCCAAGATTTGCGGGAATTTGAGGAGGCGCGGCGCAATTACCAACAAGCTTTGGCAATCTACATCGAATTTGGCGATCGCTATGAGCAAGCTGGCACTTACCACGAGTTGGGAAGAGTTGCCCGTGCGATTCGTTGCTTAGGAATCGCGGTATCCAGTCCGTACATAACTAAGCCAACCTGACAGCAGATTACTGTCATTAAAGGTTGAACTCTCGGTCAGATGTAGGTGAAAGCCCTACCATTCAGACTCAGAATTGACT
>NZ_DASQZC010000328.1:0-24566 GCF_035638895.1 Nostoc sp.
ACTTGGGCTGATGTAATCAACCGGGCTAACTTGGGTATGGAAGTAATGCACGAGCGTAATGCTCACAACTTCCCCTTAGATTTGGCTGCTGGTGATGTTGCTCCTGTGGCAATGAGCGCTCCTGCTATCAACGGTTAATCTAATCTGAGATACGCTATTCAGGCTTATCTAATCTGTAAGTAAAAGACGCTCTCATTAAAGGGGGGGCGTTTTTGCATTGGATTAATTGGTACATTTTTTTGAGGTGCTATAGTTCACAACTTAGGAAATAATTATTAAAAAGTAAATTTTACGGGTAATAATTGCTAGCAGCGCAGATAATTGCCTCAAACCTCAACTATAAGGAGAAGCCAGGAAATGATTTTACACCGTGGGCGTAGGGTCGTAGCTGCTTTGCTGCTGTCAGTTTTATTACTGACAACAGCCTGTAGTCCAAAAGCACCTGGACGTTTTGACCAGGCACAAAAAGAAAGCACTCAACAAAAAAAGGGTCTTGCGGTTGCTAAAAATGCAACTCAGGGTAGCCAATTTAATAAACTTTTCCCTAATTCAGGCGATGGCTACCAGCGAGTCTATAGCCAAGAGAAAAAAGGCTTTGCAGAAGCGAAGTTGAAAAAAGGCAGTAAAGATATAGCATTGCTGTCTATTTCTGATACCACTAGCACGCCTAGTGCAGCAGCAAAATTCTCGAAGAGTACCAAAAAGATTGGCGGTTATCCCGCAGTGGAAGTTGGTAAGACGCAAACTGCAATTTTGGTAGGCAAGTACCAAGTAAAAGCACTTTCCCGTGATTCGTCATTTACAGCTAGCGATCGCGCCAATTGGCTAGAGAAGTTTAATCTTAATGGTCTGGCTAAACTGAAATGATTTGCAGTACGAACATTCAGATAATAAAACCTAAATAAGGAGATTTTTGTGAGCAAATCGATTGCTGATTTGGTTGATCAATTGCCAACCGGTGGCTTGACCATTTCTATGTTAAAGTCCCTTGATTTTGTTGCTCCTGGCCAGTGGCAAAATACTGTCGGCTTTGTCAACACCATTAAGACTGTTACTGGCGAAGACGACGAAGATTTAATTCAACAAATTGGTGAGCGAGCAATTTATCTATTTAACGATAAATCCCAAGGATACCAAACAGCCTTGTGGTTATATCAAACCGTTGATGGTACAGATAGAGCTATTGGTGCAGCAGCTTTAGCTAACAAAGTTGGCGAGAAAATTCCATTATTGGGGTTTTTAAACTCTGTTACTCCTAAACCTGATAAAGCTCAAACCATTGATTTGACATTAAAATTAGTTGCTGAGTTAGTAGCCTTCTGTCAAATTAACGGCATTCCTGGAGATAGTATTGGGGATTTTGTCGCCTCTTTAGGTGAGTATAGTGGTGAGTCACTCATCCGCATGGTGGCATTAGTTTGCGTTGATGGTTTGATACCTCTGGGCCCAGACTTCATTAGCAAAGCGATATCGGGGCTTAATCAGACAAATCCACAAGAATTAGAAAAAAACTCGACTTTTCAAAACATCAAAGATGTGATTCCAGGGAACAATGCTGGCAATAAACTCAACTTTATTGGCGAAAGTTTTGACTCAGTTAAAGGTTGGATGAGTGGTATTGTCAGCGCAAATAATTTAACGCCACAAAAAGTTGCCCACAACTTGCAAAGTTTTGTCGATGTTGCCGATGACAAGTTAGATTACCTTGCAGCGTTCCTGGATGTAGCAACTAATTATTATGAACACACCGGCACCCAAACTTTAGCACGTCGCTTGATTGAACGGGCGGTGGCTGAAATTTAGGTTGATTGGGAGTGGGGAGCAGAGGAAGAAGAACCAATGCCCCATGCCCAATAGCCCATACCAATTAGGGTAAACGCAAATCTGCTGCGATCGCATATAAGTAAGGTTGAAAAATAGCTAAGTTTTCCAATTTATCAAACTTACCTGTTTGCGAACCTGGGTCAAAGGCAGTGGTAATTACGTAAAGTTTATTGCCATCAAAGGCAACATGGCCGATATGTTGCTCTTGTACTCCACCTTTTTGCTTGAGTCCGGCGAAACCATAGCGGATTCCCTGAAGCTTACCAATTGGTACTGGTTGGGGCGGGTAGGTTAAGAAAGTAATCTCTTTTCCATATTCACCCTGACGGTCTTTGGCAAAAGCAGCGTAGTAGTCTACAACCCAAGCCTTAAGTGCTGATAATATCTGGGTTTGATATTTGGAACTTTGGTAGTCCACTTGGGAACCAGGTGGAATACCAACAGCTACGAGTTTCTTTTGGAAATCATCGTTGTTTGCTAATGGGTAAACGTTAATCTCAACTGTACCCACAAGTTCCCCTTTGGACGAAACACACAATAAAGGCGCATTTCCCTTACAAGGAGCAACTTGCCAATTTGTTAGAGCAGCAGTATTTCCCAGAACTTTCTGCCAGATATTTCCCTCATTAGGGTTAGGAAGTTTTGCAACGGCGGGGGATTTTACTGCTTTGGGTGCAGAAAATTGAGGGAGAACAAATTTTGCTCCTACTGGTATTAACACCAGCAAAATACAACCTAGTAATAAATGATAAAGTCGTAACATTTTCTTGAAAATCCAGAGCCAAGAATTGCAGATTAACGATATCTACAATAGTTTATGGATATACAGGAAGATACATTTATATTGCTGCAAGTTCCGTAAATGGAACTCAACAAACTATAGCTCTTTATTCCTCTGAAAAAATAAAATATTTATAGGTTGGATTTAAAATAAAATATTCCAGCAGATAAAGCCTTTGGCTTTATCTGCTGGAGACTCTAAATGAGAAATTTTTAGGAATCGACTTAGTAGCGATTATTGTTGCGGCGAGGATTAGCCTCACCCCAGCTACCACCAGAGGAGTTACTTCTTTCCTCACGAGGTTTAGCTTTGTTCACTTTCAAATCACGTCCCATCCACTCAGCACCATCAAGTGCATCAATGGCAGCTTGTTCTTGTGTGTCTGATTCCATTTCCACAAAAGCGAACCCACGCGGCCGGCCTGTTTCCCGATCTGTGGGTAGTTGAACACGATTTACTGTTCCGTATTCTGCAAAAGCCTGCTTTAAGTCCTCTTCTGTAACCTGATAGGACAGGTTCCCGACGTAAATTGACATAGAAATCTCCGAATTCAGGGAGTGTAGATATTTAAGTTCGGAGAGACACTTTTTAGAAATCAAAACGAGTTACTCAACCGAAAATAATCTTTACACCCATGAGTTTAGCACAGCCTTCAGCCTTTGAATATCGTCTTATTGTGAATTTTATTCACAAATCAAACCTTAAGAGTAGGTTTGTAGACTTCTCCAATGACTGGCTTTTGTTGCTTGTATTATACAAGTTACACTTTTAACATGAAACCGCAGTCAACTAGCGATCGCACTGCTATTTAGTGTTTTGAAAATTATGCTGTGGGCTAAGGGGTAAAGATTATTATCGTTAGTCAGGCTAATCATAACATGGCTAATCTTAAAAACAAATTAAAAAATATTCATCCTGAAATGCCCCATTTAGCTATGCTCAAACTGCGCCAAAATCCTTTCTGCTTCTTTACACAGCACCTCGTGATATTCGCCGTTACTAGCCAGCAAACCTCCCCATTGATTGATATCACCAGTGTTGTACTGCAATGGAGTACCGTCAAAGTGAGTAAATTTACCACCAGCTTCTGTTAAAATCAATTCTGGTGCTGCCATATCCCAATCTTTGGGCGCAGACTTGCCGGAAAGAGAAATGTAGATATCTGCCTGTTGCTCGACTATGGTGGCGATTTTGCAACCTACACTGCCCACAGATTTATGATTTTGACAAGGTAACTTTTGTAATAAGTAATCTAAGCGTTGGTTGCGGTGAGAACGACTAACGACTAAGGTTAAATCCTCAATTCGTTTGCCTGACGACACTTGTAAAGGAACAGAACCATCAGGAGTTTCTACAAATGTACCCCCGCCTTTGATAGCGTAATATAATTTTTTAGCCTCTGGGATTACCACCACTGCCAAAACTGGGCGTGTTTCTTTGACTAAAGCAATGTGAACTGCATAGTCTCCAGTTTTTTCGATAAAGTCTCGTGTGCCATCCAAAGGGTCAATTATCCATACCCAAGGGGAGGAGGGCAGTGCTACACCATTTGGAGATTGATAGGTTTCTTCGCTGATATAAGCAAAATCTTCATTACCCAAACTTGCTTGTAGTGTCTGCAAAATGTATTGACTTACAGCTACATCGGCAACGGTAACAGGTTCATTTTCTTTATATTTTACATCTAAATTAGGATCTTTTGCAGTCCCGTGATAATATGATCGCAGTATATCTGCTGCGCCCCAACCTACCTCACGAGCGATCGCTAATATTTCTTTTAAGTCTTTCATTAAATTTGGCCTTATTTACTTGACTACTCAGCACTTTAAATCCATCCAGCGCCGAGTGCCAAAAAATTTACAGGAATCAGCAGCAATATTAGCTGCCAGTGCCAGTGCATCAGTAAAGCTTTCCCTTAAGATGTAATGACAAAAAGCACCGTGGAAAATATCTCCAGCCCCTAAAGTATCAACTGCTTGAATCTGCGGTACATGTACAATACCAGTTTTGGTGCAACTCAAGTATTCAATTGGTTTTTGTCCGTGGGTAATGGCGATGTGAGGAATGTGAAATCCTCTTAGATAGGTAAAAACGTCTTCTCCAGTCTGGCAGTTGGGGGGATAAAAATTAGCCGAACAGATGGCGTAATTTACAAACGGTAGAATTTGCTCAAATCCAGCCTTCCAACTCCCACCATCAATTACTACTGGGATATTCTTGGCTTTAGCCATTTGGGCTATGGAATAACTAACCGCCATTTGATGTCCATCAATCATTACTATATTGACATTTTGCAAAATATCTGGCGGGATAGATGCGCTGTTGGCTTGAGTTTTGACAGCATTGATGGAAACTACAGCTCGTTCACCCGTAGCTTGGGTGACAATGATTGAGGAGACAGGCGGTGCTAAATCAGTGGTAGGCTCAAGGTCTGCGATCGCAACTTTGTAATTTGCCAAATCACCTCGAATTAGCTGCGTCATGGGGTGAGAACCCACTACACCCAAGACTGTAGCCTGATTTCCTAAATGCCTGAAAGTCACAGCCGCGTTTGTAGCTGGCCCCCCTGCTGCCACAGTATAGTCAGTAGCGACAATCTTCTGATTATTCTTAGGGGCAGAGTTAGCAAGGTAAATCAAATCTAAGGTTACTAAACCTACAAATAACCCACAATCTGATTTTGGATTTTGGATTTTGGATTTTAGATTATCCATTTATCATTTATGTTCGTATAGGTGCATAAATTATTATTTTTATCTCTTGCACAGACGCGATGAATCGCGTCTCTACAAACTCCTAACTTTTACCTCTCCCTCATGCAAACCGATCCAAAACCAAGAACACTTTACGTTGTCGGCACACCAATTGGCAATCTGGAAGATATAACCTTTCGGGCGGTGCGAATTTTACAGACTGTAGATATCATTGCTGCGGAAGATACGCGTCACACAGGGAAACTATTACAGCATTTTCAAGTTAAGACTCCCCAGGTGAGTTACCACGAACACAATCGTACCAGCCGCATCCCAGAATTATTAGAGCATTTAGTTAACAATAAAGCGATCGCTCTTGTGAGTGATGCTGGAATGCCAGGAATTTCCGATCCTGGATATGAACTGGTGAAAGCTTGCATTGAGGCGGGAATTGCAGTAGTTGCCATTCCTGGCGCTAGTGCAGCAATTACGGCATTGAGTGCATCTGGATTACCAACGGATCGGTTTGTCTTTGAAGGCTTTCTTCCAGCTAAAAGTCAACAGAGACAAGAACATTTAGAATCTCTGCAAACAGAATCCCGCACATTGATTTTCTACGAATCGCCGCACCGTTTGCGAGATACTTTACAAGACTTAGCTCTTGTTTGGGGAAGCGATCGCCAAATTGTGTTAGGGCGGGAGTTAACTAAATTGTATGAGGAATTTTGGCGGGGGACAATTGCTGAGGCGATCGCTCACTATAACCAACGAGAACCCCAAGGTGAATATACATTAGTAGTGGCAGGAATTCCAGCTAGTCAGCCTCAACTCACAGAAGAGGAACTGAAAGCCGAATTGAAACAGTTAATTAGTCAGGGGATATCGCGATCGCAAGCTAGCCGTCAGTTAGCAAAATTTACCTCCCTTCCCCGTCGCCAACTTTATCAACTAGCTCTTTCTATAGTCCTCACTCCTGAGTTGTGAGCAACTATAGGACTCACATTTGATTTTTGAACAAAACTCAGTACACCTTTATTCCTTCTTCCCAGCCCCCAATCCCCAGTGCCTTACCTCTACGAGTGATTCAGAAATCAAAGACGCTCGATAGCGCAGCGTTAGCGACGCAGGAGCGTCTGACTCGCTACCGCTTCGCTATCGGATTGCTATAGTACTGCTTGTTACTAAATTGATATATTCATCCTCAAAGACAACTTGATGAATATTGAAATGATATCTAAAGATTTTTGATATTAGTTCTCTAGATAGATCAGGAATTTTGGAGGAAAACTTTAATATGAAATAGTCAAAAGCAAACAAATAAGATTCTCAAGGAAGGAGAAATTCAATGGGTAACATTATTGCTTGGCTAGTTTTGGGTTTAATTGCAGGTGCGTTAGCTAAGTTATTTTATCCAGGAAACCAAGGTGGCGGTATTGTCTCCACCATCATATTAGGAATACTTGGAGCAGTAGTCGGCGGTTATTTGGGTCAAACCTTACTGGGAAGTGGTTCGGCAGCAGCCGCATCTGCTGGAGCTTTCTCCCTTGGAAGCATTTTATTTGCTGTTCTTGGCGCTATGCTACTAATTTTCCTTTGGGGTTTAGTGGCTCGTCGAGCTGTGTAATTACCTCATATCAGCTAACCCTCTTGGGAATCCCTTCAATCGGCAACAAACCAATAAAATGACATTAGAAAAAGAGCGAACAACTATAGGAGTTTTCGCTAGGTGTTCCGATACAGAATTGGTAGTTCAGGAACTAAAAGCTTCTAATTTTCCCATGCACAAAGTTTCTATAATTGCACGGAATGTAGAAGAAAAAAGCGATATTGCTAGTGCTGAAGTTAAAGTTCGCACTGGCAATAATACATCCTCAGAAGGGACTGAAGCCTTTACAAGTGGTATTTTAGGTGATGTTACTGGCTTATTAGAGGGTTTAGTCCTCTGGGTAATTCCTGTTATAGGACGAGTCATTCTAGCCGGAACAGAAGCAACTGCGATCGCTGCCACTTTAATAGGTGATTCGATCAATGCAACCGCAGGGGATTTGCATGGTGTACTGTTAGGTTTAGGAATTCCCAAAGAGCAACGACAGGGTTACAGCGATCTAGTTTGCAAAGGTTACTATTTGGTGATAGTAAACGGCATAGATATAGAGATTCGTCTTGCTAAAAGGATTTTTAATCGCCGTGATATTCAACAGTGGAGCATTTATGATCCATATTTGACTCCAAATAACCGCTATAAAAATGCAGTTGGTGTTTTTTCTACGCGCCAAGACACAGAAAAAGCACTTACTGAACTAAGAATCGCTGGCTTTCCTATGGCTCAAGTCTCAGTGATCGCTAAAAATCCAAACACACTGAATGGTATTACTGAAGTAAATGTTAGCAGTTCCAAGGATAACTATACTACTTTAGGAATTCCTGAGGATTTAGCTAGATATTATGAACATCAAGTGACCATTGGCAATTACTTATTAATGCTAAATAGTACTGACATCTACATGGCAGGTGCAAGAACTATTTTAGAAAATCACAACATTGAAAAGTTTTGCATCTATAGCCCATCTGTAGTTAATGCGACTAGAAGCGATCGCCAGGTTATTAGTCAATAGGCTTGGGTTAATACCTGAAAAGCCAAAGTTAATTTTAAAAGATTTTACACCATACCGGGATTGTATATATTCACGATAATTTTTAGGAAAACATACTGTTTTTCCCATAAATTACATAATCACCTTAATATAAGTTGCCTTCTCAAGCTTTAAGTTCCTGCCAAAATCAATACTGTTCGAGAAAATTAAAATTAAGTAGATAAGCGGAATTAAACATAAGATAGATCCTCAGCATTAATCCCTTTCCTTAGTAAGGAGAGGAAAGCTGGAAGCGGGGTGAGTTTTATATTTAATTTGACCATTTATAATAAATGCCATACCACTAGTTTATGCGTAACTCTAGGGGATTATAATATCCTTAGATTAAATAAAAGAACTGGTGGCTCTTCTTTTGGAAATAAGTTATGGTATCTCTAGCTATAATATTAAGCTAAATATCAAAATTTTATAAAATTATATTATGATATTTTTTACAAAAGAGCTTAACATTGTTAATATTACTTGGAGTGTAGAAATTTAACATATATAATATACAAATTAAATTTATATAGATAAAACATGATCCAAATAATGCCGAAAATATATATAAATTATTTGAATATCTGCCTGGAATAATGTTGAAAAGTTTGAAGATTGGAACCAAAATTGGAATTAGTTTTGCCCTGAGTTTGGCAACTCTGGCCACTATTGGTCTAATCTCATACCAAAGCACTAATGAGCTAATTGAAACTTCGGCAAGAGAAAGCCATACCTACCAGGTGTTAAGTCAGCTTGAAGACCTCAATTTGCAACTGACAAATGCTGAGACTGGACAACGTGGTTACATTATTACTGGAGAACAACGCTATTTAGAACCTTATAACGGTGCTATTGAAGTACTAAATCAAAAAGTCAACGAACTTCAAAGGTTAACGGCAGATAACCCCAAACAACAAAATCGGCTTGATATTTTGCAGCCATTACTAACTGAGAGAATGGCTGTAATGAAAGATGTCATTGAGCTACGGCAAAGCCAAGGCTTAGAAGCTTCCCAAAAAGCTATCCTGACAGATCAGGGTAAGCAGCTAATGGATAATATCCAGAAAGTTATTCAGGCGATGAAAAATGAGGAGAATGCACTGCTGAAACAGCGCTCTCAAAGAGCGCAAGCAGCTGGTCAAAAAACGATCGCCAGCATTGTATATAGTATTCCCTTATTTTCTTTAATCTTAGCTTTGATCGGATTCGTCTTGACTAGACATATCTCAGCACCCCTAAAGCAAGTTTCTGATTTGGCAGAAAAAATGGCGGATGGGGATTTATTGGTAAGTTTACCAGATAGCGATCGCCAGGATGAAATTGGTGTGTTGACACGCACCTTCAACCAAATGATCGTTAATCTGCGAAATACAAATCAAAAAAATGACGAGCAAAACTGGCTAAAGTCTAACTTAGCTGAATTTACCCAGATGCTCCAAGGGCATCGAAATTTAGAAACTGCATCTCGACTGATTTTGTCAAATTTAGCACCACTGGTTGGGGCATCGCAGGGCGTTTTTTATTTCATGGACTCAATAGACAACGAACCTGTACTCAAACTACTCAGTACCTATGCTTACAAAGAGCGAAAAAATATCGCAAATCAGTTTCGTTTGGGTGAGGGATTAGTGGGACAATGTGCCTTAGAAAAACAAAGAATCCTGCTAACAGAAGTTCCTAATGACTATATCCGTATCAGTTCCGGCTTGGGGGAAGCTCCACCGCTAAATATTATTGTTTTGCCTATACTCTTTGAGACGCAGGTGAGTGCTGTAATTGAACTAGCATCATTTGGGTCTTTTAGCCATCTGCGTCTGACATTTTTAGAGCAATTGAGTGAAATTCTGGGTGTATTTTTAAATAACATTGCCTCACAATTGCAAACTCAGCAACTACTTGAAGAGTCTGTTGCTTTAACAGAAGAATTGCAAAAGCAGCAAGAAGAACTACAGCAGAGCAATCAACGCCTGGAAGAACAGGCACACGAGTTGGAAGAATCGCAATTTCTTGTCAAGCAGTCTAACGAGGAATTACAGCAACTAAATGAGGAGCTAGAAGAAAAGGCAGAATTATTAGAAGTTCAAAATCGTGAAGTTGCCCGCAAGAACCAGGAAGTTGAAAAGGCGAGGCAGTCTTTGGAACAAAAAGCTGAACAACTGGAGTTGTCTTCCAAATACAAGTCGGAATTTTTGGCGAATATGTCCCACGAGTTACGGACACCGCTAAATAGCCTGTTAATTTTAGCAAGGTTGCTAGCAGATAACTCTCTTAACAACTTGACTGACAAACAGGTAGAGTACAGCCGGACTATTTACTCGGCTGGGACTGATTTGCTGGAATTGATCAATGACATTCTAGACTTGGCAAAAATTGAATCAGGTACTATGTCGCTCAATATTGAGCAAATTGCTTTTATAGATTTGGAGACATCTTTAGAGCAGACTTTCCGGCAAGTTGCCCACAATAAAGAACTCAGCTTTACTATTGAACGAGATGAAAAATTACCACCGACAATTTATAACGACTCTAAACGTCTGCAACAAGTGCTGAAAAATCTCCTAGCTAATGCCTTTAAGTTTACGGAACAAGGAGGCGTGAAGTTACAAATTGGCATAGCAACTAAGGCAGACGAAATTGATAATGCCATGATTGCTTTTGCAGTTAGCGACACGGGTATAGGCATTCTAGAGGAGAAGCAAAAGATTATTTTTGAGGCATTCCAGCAGGCAGATGGCACAACCAGCCGCAAGTACGGGGGAACAGGTTTGGGCTTGTCCATTAGCCGCGAACTGGCTCAACTGTTGG
This sequence comes from Nostoc sp., assembly GCF_035638895.1. Lineage (GTDB taxonomy): Bacteria > Cyanobacteriota > Cyanobacteriia > Cyanobacteriales > Nostocaceae > Nostoc. The sequence continues at coordinate 10,737 of NZ_DASQZC010000328.1, forward strand.
GCGGGAGGATAGAAATAGCCAGCCAACTAGGGCAGGGAAGCACCTTTACTCTTTACTTGCCCAGGCGACATGAAGGGAAGGATAAAAATAGTCTTACTCCATCACCTTCTGGGCCAATCAGCACTATGCGTGCAGCATCGCTCATCAAAGAAGTGCCAATAGTCGAAAACAGACCCACAATAGACATCTCTCCATCGCCGAAAGTCTTTGTCAGCTTACCCAATGATATCCCAGATGACCGGGAAATCATTCAACCGGGCGATCGCATTTTACTAATTATCGAAGATGATGATAAGTTTGCCCGCATCTTACTAGATATGGCCCGTGAGCAGGGCTTTAAAACTATTGTTGCCTTACAGAGCAAACAAGGTTTAGCACTAGCGCAAGAGTTTAAACCCGATGCAATTATGCTAGATATCCACATGCCAGAGATGGATGGGTGGACGGTACTAGATCGTTTGAAACACAAGCCAGACACCAGACACATTCCAGTACATATACTTTCTGTTGATGAAAGACAGCAACGGGGATTACAGCTAGGAGCGATTACCTACCTACAAAAACCCGTTTCTCCAGAAGCGCTAACTCAGGTTTTAACTGAGATTAAAGGCTTTATTGAGCGTCAGGTAAAAAATCTTCTCATCGTAGAAGATGACCCCGTACAAGCCCAAAGTATTATCGAACTAATCGGTAATGGCGATGTTCATAGTACAGCAGTGGGTACAGGGGCAGAAGCCCTTTCGATTTTGCGATCGCATCACTTTGATTGTATGGTACTCGATCTCGGTCTGCCCGATATGAGCGGCTTTACACTAATTGAGCAAATAAAGCAAGAACCTAGGCTTTTAAAACTGCCGATCATTGTTTACACCGGCAAAGAACTCAGCCGAAAAGAAGAAACCCAACTGCGGGGACTAGCAGAGACAATTATCATTAAAAATGTGCGATCACCAGAGCGGTTGTTAGATGAAACTGCCCTGTTTTTACATCGGGTGCAAGCAAATTTGCCCCCACCAAAGCGGCAAATGCTAGAGCAACTACACCAAAATGATCCGGTGCTGGCGAATCGGACAATTTTGATTGTGGATGATGACCTGCGAAATATTTTTGCCGTCACCAGCTTTTTAGAAAGCTATCAAATGCAAGTGCTGTTTGCCGAAAATGGCAGAGATGGCATAGAGAAACTGCAAGCTAATCCTGAGATTAATATAGTTTTGATGGACATTATGATGCCGGAAATGGATGGTTACGAAACCACCCGCGCCATCCGCCAGCAACAAAAGTTTCGTTCATTACCAATAATTGCTTTAACTGCTAAAGCCATGCCAGGCGATCGCGAAAAGTGCATTGAAGCTGGAGCCTCTGACTACATCACCAAACCAGTAGATACAGAGCAACTGCTTTCACTACTCCGAGTTTGGTTGTACAGGTAAGAGAGTGGGGAGTGGAGAATAGGTTTAATTAAAAGTTACAGCATTCACAATTCAGAATTCAGGAGCAAAACCTTAAAGGTACTGATAAAACATGGCAATTAACCCTGAGAGATGCTTCAGGCGCTTTTAATTCCATATCACTACGTAAGTTTATACCATTGCTAAATAATAGTGACGATAGATAATCATAGTTTATTTACCATAAGAGGTTAAGTTTTGTGACATGTATGCTGCTAATAAACGGTTGTCAGAGGTAATGTTAGTTTATTACAAAATCAACGCAGTAATTTTTCACTATTAACTATGAAGACTATAAGTAAGGTAATTGCTTGTACTACAGCTTTAACATTAGGTATTGCACCTAACTGTCTTGCTAGTACTTTCACTCCAGTTAATTGGACAATATCTGGATCAGGAACAACTAATACCCAACAAGTCAATCTAGATGAATATAATTTAAGTTATAATCTGCCTGGTACAGAAGGTTTTTATACAAACACTTGGACAATTTCGACAGTAGCAAAAGCTGATGGTAATTATAATTTTGACTGGAACTATACAGGTTTCCATTCTTACTTCGATGTAACAGCATTCCTCAATACTTTTAATCCAAACACAACTTTATACAGCGCTGGGCCAAGTAACTGCTGTAGTTCCCCATCTGCTGGATTTAATGAATCTGGTAGTTTTACTTTTAGCAATATTTCTGCTGGTCAGACATTTGGCTTTATAATGGGTGGTAGTCATTTTGATTCTGCACTTATACTTGAAGGAAATTTAAATTTAAAACAAATTGCCGATCCAGTTTCTGTTCCCGAAAATAATTCTATCGTTCCTCTGATTACTCTGGGATTATTTGGAGCTTATAGCACTTTAAGAAAAAAAGAGCTACAAACTAAATTAACTAGAGTTTAGAAATTATTTGCCATGACTTTTAATTATCAGTGGCAATGCCATGATATATACAACTCCTTCAACCAGTTCAGCTTTTCTTAAATGCGGCATTGCCTGATAGCGACGCTCAAATTCGCAGCAAGATAAGCGATCGCCATTTTCCAGAGGTAAGACTGAAATCACTTTTTTAGGAGTTGTAACCATCTTTTTGTCCTCTTTAGCTAAATTGTCCAAACTGAATCAAAGTATTCTAATTTGGCAGTGCTGCATCCATTTTACTACTGCACATAGCGATCCATTTTTATTGGATACCACAACAATACTAAAAGCCCACACTGTACCCGATCGAGGGTTCAGCATGGGTAATTTATACCTATAACACTAATGACAGCCTTGATATTGGCTAGCGGAACATACTACTGACTGAAGTATCTTCATGAATTCGCCAGATAGTTTCTCCTAAGAGATTAGCTACTGACAGCACCACTAGCTGGGGAAAACGATTGTTTTCTGGTATGGGAATCGTATTTGTAACAATCACTTCCTCAAACAAGCCACTGGATAACCGTTCCATCGCTGGTGGAGAGAATACTGCATGAGTTGCACAGGCGTATACTTGACGCGCTCCTTCTTCACGCAGTAATCGCGCCCCTTCAGCGATCGTGCCTCCAGTGTCGATCATGTCATCCACTAAAACTGCCGTTTTGCCTTTAACATCGCCGATGATATTTAATACTTCGGCAACATTATGTGCATGACGACGTTTGTCAATAATTGCCAGTGGGGCATCATTCAGTTTTTTCGCAAATGCTCTGGCTCGCGCTACACCGCCAACATCAGGGGAAACAACCACAAGATCGGGCAGTTCTTTGCTTGCTAGATAATCCAACAATACTGGTGATCCATAAACATGGTCAAAGGGGATATCGAAATAGCCTTGAATTTGAGCCGAGTGTAAATCCATTGCTAGAACGCGGTTAGCACCTGCTTCGGTGATCAAGTTAGCAACTAGCTTGGCGGTTATTGACTCTCTTCCTGCTGTTTTGCGATCGGCACGGGCATAGCCATAGTAGGGAATTACTGCCGTCACCTGTCGCGCAGAAGCTCGACGACAAGCATCAACCATAATCAATAATTCCATTAAATGATCGTTTACGGGTTGACAACATGGCTGGATTAAATAGACATCACAACCCCGAATCGATTCTTGGATTTGAACATAAAGTTCTCCATCCGCAAATCTTTTGCGAATCATTGGCCCCAAGTCCATGCCCACATAACGAGCAACTTCTTGAGACAGTTGTATATTGGCAGAGCCAGAAAACAGCCGCAGGCGATGATTATCACTCACTCCTGTTGCAGATGGTTGCACTTTGAAAGTTGCAGAACTGAGCACAGCAGATCCTTTATGTGCATTCATAGCAATATTATCATTAAAGATTTAATAGGTTTAACCGAGAAATCGCCTAAAAAAACATTTGTGAGTTTTATTGAATCTTCCATATAAAATTTAAACATTTTTCCATAAAATTATCATTCGGTAACTGTCTAATTTTTTTGGCAAGCAAACTATTGATAGCTTAACGGACATTTAGTCTATTCACTAGGTCTATAGTTCAAATTTTTGGGTTGAGGTAAACATTGGTGTGGTAGATTCTTCTAACTACTTCATTTATAGCTAACACTAAAGCATTTACAACTTAAGTGATATTGATGCTTGTTCTCATAAAGTATAGCACCTGCAACTAAGTACCACAATAGTAGCTTATGATTCCATGCCTTACGCATCGACAAAAATGGTACTTACATAAATTAGAACACGATCGCAGTGGACACAAGGTATCCACACACAATGAAATTTTGGCTCTTCAGTACTTAGTATGCTAAATTAATCTGCTAAAAAGCTGAAAACATTGCTGCACAACAAAAGTAGGCATTGTTTTTAACATACTTTCAAGAAATGCTTACCGAAGTGATAAATTGGGGTGTAAAGCCAAGAATAGTGACAGGGGACAGTTGGTACTCAGGAGTAGAAAACTTAAAATTTTTAAGAAACCAGAAATTGGGTTTTCTATTTGGGGTAGAGAAAAATAGAACTGTCTCAAATGAACCAGGAAAGTAGGCTACAAAATAACCTAGCTCTGGTGGGGGTTTCTCATTGGGTATAGTAGAATATTGCCGCAGGTAACTGTCCGTCGCCTCTTGGACTTAAATCTTTATGGGTGACTTCCTCCTCAGTTGCTACTACACTCAATCATTCGATCATGCAACCACCCCTTACAGTTGGCACTGTCTTGCAAAACCGTTATCGCATAATTCAAATTCTCGGACAAGGAGGATTTGGTAGAACCTATCTGGCAGAAGACCAGAGGCGCTTTAACGAACTTTGCGCGATCAAGGAATTGATTTCAACAGCAACGGAGGCTTTGGCTTGGGAGAAGGCACAAGAGCTTTTTCACCGAGAAGCTGCCATTTTATATCAAATTGAACACCCACAAATCCCGAAATTCCGGGAAAGATTTGAGCAAGACCAACGTTTATTTTTGGTGGAGGACTACGTTGCAGGTCAAACATACCAAGCTCTGCTGGCTGAACGTCAAGCTGTAGGCCAAACCTTCACAGAGGCTGAAGTATTGCAGTTGATAAAGTTGTTGCTGTCTGTTTTAGAGCATATTCACAGTCGAGGGATTATTCACCGAGATATCTCGCCAGAAAATATTATTTTGCGAGATAGTGACGCTAAACCTGTGTTAATTGACTTTGGGGTGGTAAAAGAACTGGCAACTCGTTTACGATCGCCAGAGAGTGCAATGCCAGAAACCACTGTGGGAAAATTAGGCTACTCTCCTAGTGAACAAATGCAAACAGGGGGAGCTTATCCTAGTAGTGATTTGTATGCATTAGCAGTAACAGCAATTGTTTTGCTGACTGCTAAAGAACCAAGGGATTTATTTGACGAAAACCAACTAACTTGGAATTGGCAGCGATGGGCAACAGTTAATCCGCGATTTGCTGTAGTGTTGAATCGAATGTTGAATCATATACCGAGCGATCGCTATCAAAGTGCTGCTAATGTATCTCAAGCACTACAATCTTTAGAGCAGCAAGTCAGTCTTCCTTCTTTGAATGCGTCTAACTTGCAAACGATCGCTGTTGGTCGCCGTCCTGATTCAGTACCACCAGCAGCTTCGCCTAAGAAACAACCCGATCCTGTAATCCCACCAAGTTCCACTAGCTCACTCTTGGATAATCCGTTAGCGATCGCAGCGATTGGCATCGCTGTAGTGATCATAGCCGGATTTGGTTCTTGGGCTTTGGTAAGTTCCATCCGCAGTCAGTCAAAATCATCACAGACGCTTCCACAAAATTTCCCTTCACCAGTTATTTCTGGTGGTACTACATTCACATCCACACCCACCCCTGAACAACCTATTATATCTAGTAGGCGGCTCAATCTTAAAGCATCTAACCCAAGCACGGTTGCAGATACTCTCAAAACAAATCAAATCATCCGATATACTTTTTTTGGGCAGGAAGGTGACAATTTAACTGCCTTTATTGACCCAGGAAGCAGCGTTTTGCTAACAGTCTTCAGTCCCAGTGAACAACCAATTGATCAGAATGTTCAACAAGTAACATCATATAAAGGTACATTGCTGGTTACTGGTAGATATACTATTGAGTTAACACTGGTTCCAGAAGTTGCCGAAAGCAGTTACAACCTCAATGTTGCATTAGAAACACCCACTCCAATACCTACAGAGACATCTATCCCAATACCTACAGAAACACTCACTCCAATACCTACAGAAACACCCTTCCCAATACCTACAGAGACACCTATCCCAATACCTACAGAAAGACCCGCTCCAATTCCAACAGAGACACCCTTTCCAATACCTACAGAGACACCTATCCCAATTCCGACAGAGACACCTACCCCAATTCCAACCACTGGTGAAACACCAATTCCGCCAGCTGATGGAACACAACCATTTTCTGGCCAAAGAAATTAATGTTAAACACACTACTGATTACTGGAACTGATACCGAAGCTGGTAAAACTGTTTTAACAACAGCCTTAGCAGCCTATTGGCAAAAATATTATCCGCAGCGTAGCTGGGGAATCATGAAACCGATTCAATCGGGGATTGGTGATCGCGAGTGGTATCAAAAGCTATTTACACTAGAACAATCCGCAGAAGAAATTACACCTTTATACTTTCAAGCACCTCTGGCTCCTCCCATCGCAGCAGCACGAGAAAATCGCCAAGTAGATTTAGCAGTAGTTTGGCAAGCTTTATCTAAATTGCGATCGCAACGTGATTTTGTGCTTGTAGAAGCCTTGGGTGGGTTAGGTTCGCCTGTAAGTGAAGAATTAACCGTAGCCGATTTAGCCGGAGAATGGCGTTTACCAACGGTATTAGTAGTGCCAGTTAGATTAGGTGCGATCGCTCAAGCAGTGGCGAACGTAGCATTAGCTAGACAATCACGCATCAATCTTAAAGGCATTGTTCTCAACTGCGTACAACCTCGAACTGATGCAGAAATAGCTGACTGGACACCACAGCAATTGATTCAATCACTTACTAATACACCAGTTTTAGGCTGCTTACCCTATCTAGATAACCTGAGTGATTTAGATAAACTTGCTCAAGTAGCATCAGATTTAGATTGGGAAACACTGACACATTCAGAACGATAAACTGGGAGAATAAACTAAGTTAGCTGCCTAAGTTAGCTGTACTTAAACTAGCTTGTCTTTATAATGGTTTCTACCTTTCCCAATTCCTCTTCTGTTGATTTATCTCGCATCCGACTTTCGATCCGTTCATTGCAACCACAATTGGTAGAGTGGCGGCGGCGATTGCATCAACAACCAGAGTTGGGTTTTCAAGAAAAACTGACGGCTGAGTTTGTCTCACAAAAACTGCAAGAATGGGGAATTGACCAGCAAACTGGCATTGCCAAAACTGGCATTGTTGCCACCATCAAGGGTAACAAACTCCCCACTCCCCACTCCCTACTCCCTACTCCCCAAGTTTTAGCGATTCGGGCAGATATGGATGCTTTGCCAATCCAAGAACTCAACGAAGTGCCCTATAAATCGCAGCATGATGGAGTGATGCACGCTTGTGGACATGATGGACATACTGCGATCGCATTAGGTACAGCTTATTATCTCCAGCAGCATCGCCAAGACTTCTCCGGTATAGTAAAAATTATCTTTCAGCCAGCCGAAGAATCACCAGGAGGCGCAAAGCCGATGATTGAAGCTGGAGTTCTGAAAAATCCTGATGTTGACGCGATTATTGGTTTGCACTTGTGGAATAATTTGCCCTTGGGAACAGTGGGTGTACGGGCTGGGGCGTTAATGGCGGCTGTAGAGTCTTTTAATTGCACAATTTTGGGCAAAGGTGGACACGGCGCACTACCCCATCAAACGGTGGATTCTGTTGTAATTGCTGCCCAAATCGTAAATGCCTTGCAGACCATTGTCGCCCGGAATGTTAATCCCCTTGATTCGGCTGTGGTGACAGTGGGCGAACTTCATGCTGGAACTAAGGGAAATGTGATTGCTGATACAGCGAGGATGAGCGCCACTGTCAGGTATTTTAATCCTAGTTTAAAAGGCTTTTTTAACCAGCGTGTCGAGCAGATTATTGCTGGAATTTGTCAAAGTCATGGTGCGAGTTATGACTTAGAATATTGGTCACTTTATCCACCAGTCATTAATGATATGAAGATGGCGGAATTGGTGCGAACTGTAGCAGAACAAGTGGTAGAAACCCCGTTGGGTATTGTACCAGAATGCCAAACTATGGCTGGTGAAGATATGTCATTCTTCTTGCAAGAGGTTCCTGGTTGCTATTTCTTTTTAGGTTCTGCGAATTCAGAGAAAGACTTGGCGTATCCCCATCATCATCCCCGGTTTGATTTTGACGAAACGGCATTAGGAATTGGTGTAGAAATATTTGTGAGATGCGTGGAGAAGTTTTTAGTTGAGTGGGTGTAGATTAGATGTTTTTTACCTTGCTTAATTTACACCCAACTTTCTAAAAAAATTTCTCTTACTTGTGGCATTCGCTGCCACCGCATTCGAGCCAAATGCGTTTTTGTACGCTAAAGCAAAAATGACCATTGCTGTATTTTACCCATAATCGGTCAATTGTGCGTAAGTCTGTACAGGGAAAATTTTCAATGGATTTATAATCAAGCCAGCCATTTGGGATATTTGCGATCGCCACGGTATTGTAATGGTAGTGGATGAAGTGCAAGCAGGAATGGCGCGGACTGGTGGCTTATTTGTGATCGAGCATTGGGATATGATGCCTGATATCATTACCACTGCCAAAGGTAAGGATTCAGTTCCGTGTTCCATGCTTAAACATGAAACTTCAAACTTGGAACTCCATGTTTTGGGCAAACTATGCTTGCAACACAAAATCAGATGCCGTGAGGTTTGGCGCACCAGTTAGAGTCGCAAATAGACCACCACTACCGAAACCAGCCGCGCTGCCATTTTGGTTGTAGAACAACTCCCCACTCACAGAATCGTAGACAATTTTCGCTGTGCTAGTCGCGGCGGAAGTTGTGACTTCAAAATCACTCTTGTTACAAAAACCAATTCCCGCAGCAGAAATAATGGCGCTAAATGTAGTTTTATCCAGTACAATCTTGTCACCTTCAGAACTGTTGAAGTCCGTAATGGTATCTACACCAACACCATCTGTGTTATAAACGAATTTGTCAGCATTTACACCACCAATCAGAATATCATTGCCTACACCACCCAGAAGAGTATCATTGCCTAACCCGCCCCGCAACAGATCATCACCACTCAAGCCATTGATTTTGTCGTTACCCCCTTGACCATTAATCACATCATTGGAGTTATCAAAACCCGTGATGTTATTGTTTAAGTCATTGAGGAAAGTGACAGTGTTTTTGTTGAAAATGCTAGTTTGAGTGGAGTTGGCATTAATCACATCAAAGCTATCAGTAGTGCTAGTTTGCCCATCAAACAAAATATTGCCGAGTGTAGGTCTTGAAGAAATTGCTGGCAGGTTATCCAAGTTTTCTAAAAGGAAGTTTTGCAGAGTGACTTTGCTATTAGCCACATTTTCAAAAGTGACTTCTAAGTTGTTGCCTTTTTGAGTTAGTTGCAGATTTCGAGCAGTTAAGCCCGAACCGATAAATTGCAGTGTATCAACATTGGCAATCACAGCCGATGATGGGTTGTAGCCCTGACCTACGCCACCAAAATCAGTGATAATGTCATTGCGATCGCCAGGGCGAAATACAAACTTATCTTGACCACCGTTGCCTGTCAGCGTATCGTTAGCAGTTAACCCATCGATGTTGTTGCTAGGTGTGCCAAAGAAGGTATCTGCACCAGGAGTTCCAGTCAGGTTGCCAGGGGTGCCACCACTGCCGATGTTCTTCTCCCCAAATACTACAACTACATAGCTTTGCCCAGCATAAAAGTTGCCTCTGGGGGAGCCGCCATAGGCCCCAATAATCAGGTCGTCAAAGCCATCACCGTTGATGTCCCCCTCATTGCTGACTGAGATGCCTGATTGGTCATATACTGCAATGCCGTTAATGAAAAAGCCATTAGTGCCATTCAAATCAGAGGCGTTGAGGCTGCCGCCACTGCCCAGATTCCTCTCCCCAAACACTACATAGCTTTGCCCAGCAGCAAAGATGCCATTGGGGGAGGCAGATGGTGCCCCGATAATCACGTCGTCAAGACCGTCGCCGTTGATGTCCCCCCCATTGCTGACTGAGTTGCCTGAGTTGCCACCAATGCCGTTAATTAAAAAGCCATTAGTGCCATTCAAATCAGAGGGGTTGAGGCTGCCGCCACTGCCCAGATTCCTCCCCCCAAACACTACATAGCTTTGCCCAGCCCCACCGATGCCGTTGGCGTCGGCATTTACTGCCCCAATAATCAGGTCGTCAATGCCATCACCGTTGATGTCCCCCCCATTGCTGACTGAGGAGCCTGAAGAGTCATTTTCTGCAATGCCGTTAATTGAAAAGCCATTAGTGCCATTCAAATCAGAGAGGTTGAGGCTGCCGCCACTGCCCAGATTCCTCCCCCCAAACACTACATAGCTTTGCCCAGCCCAACCGATGCCGTTGGGGTCGGCATTTAGTGCCCCAATAATCAGGTCGTCAATGCCATCACCGTTGATGTCTCCCCCATTGCTGACTGAGGTGCCTGAAGTGTCATTTTCTGCAATGCCGTTAATTAAAAAGCCATTAGTGCCATTCAAATCAGAGGGGTTGAGGCTGCCGCCACTGCCCAGATTCCTCCCCCCAAACACTACATAGCTTTGCCCAGCCGAAAAGTTGTTGCCGTTGGGGGCGGCATTACTTGCCCCAATAATCAGGTCGTCAATGCCATCACCGTTGATGTCCCCCCCATTGCTGACTGAGGTGCCTAAAGAGCCACCTGTAATGCCAATGCCGTTAATTATAAAGCCATTAGTGCCATTCAAATCAGAGGGGTTGAGACTGCCGCCACTGCCCAGATTCCTCCCCCCAAACACTACATAGCTTTGCCCAGGAAAATTTTCGTTGGGGCCGGCATTAGTTGCCCCAATAATCAGGTCTTCAATGCCATCACCGTTGATGTCCCCCCCATTGCTGACTGAGGTGCCTGAGAAGTCACTTGCTGCAATGCCGTTAATTAAAAAGCCATTAGTGCCATTCAAATCAGAGAGGTTGAGGCTGCCGCCACTGCCCAGATTCCTCACCCCAAATACTACATAGCTTTGCCCAGCATCATAGTTGCCGTTGGGGTCGGCACGAGGTGCCCCAATAATCAGGTCGTCAATGCCATCACCGTTGATGTCCCCCCCATTGCTGACTGAGACGTTTGAAGACTCACCTGGTGCAACGCCGTTAATTATAAAGCCATTAGTGCCATTCAAATCAGAGAGGTTAAGGAAATTGAATAATGAATTAGCCATAATCACGTCTCCCACATGTAGTTATTAAATAGTTATTGACTGCGTAGTTAATATATCAACTCGGAAAATGATAAATTAAGGGTTTAGACAAAACATCTCACTTTTTTACAAAGCATTCCAAAATAGGTACGCCCTAAACCTCTCTTTTGATCTCATCCATCCCTAGTGAAGAACTCGATTAACGACCCAATACCAATATTCCATAATTCCCGTAGCACCTCGTAGCGCGTCTTGTAGCACAAAGTTTATCTTTGGTGGTTTGATCGGTTGGTGCGATGCCTAACGGCGGGCTACGCCTACGCTAAAGTTGTTTTTTGAAATCTCGTTTCCAGGTAAAACCCGGAAATGCTTTTGAGCGAGGCGGAACTTCATAGTAGGCATTACAGCTATTTTCAGGTAAATAGACCACGCGGTAGGGGCACAGCAATGCTGTGCCCTTACGACAAATGTGGTTCAAATATATAAAAACTGCTGTAAGAGGTTGTTATAACCGTTAAATTGCTTAAATCTTCTGATGAATATCTAAGCATTGTCAACAGGCTAGGTGTAATTATGGTAAAGTTAAAGTCAATTTTAGGAAGTACTATATAAAGTTTTCGTGTCACCGATAGCGTAATCCTACGGGGAGGCAAGCTAGCAAGAGCGTCTCTAAGAGTTGCGTTAGTAAATCTTGTGTGCAACATGCTCTTGTGTTCGAGGATGACAGCCGATCATAGACATCGCACTCCTTTTACAGATTGTGTTAAGGAAGGAAACCCAACATTTACGCGTTTGTTGGCTAAAATTTAGGTTCAACACAACTTAAACCACAGCGTTAGTAACGAAAACAACGACTTCACTAACGAAAATTCTAGTCTTTGTAACGAAAATCACGACTTTACTAACCAAAATGGTGATTTTGTAACGAAAATTGCGACTTGAGTAACTCAAGTCGCGATTTTTATAACTAAAATCAAGGCTAATGTTCAAAGAATTGTTCAAAGAATATCGCGTTTTGCCAGATATTGGTACATCTGCCAACGTGTATCTACCTCAGCTTGGGCTTGTTCTAACAAGTGTTTGGCTACGTCTGGTTTACTCTTGGTGAGCATCTTGAAGCGATTTTCTTGATACATCGAATGTTCTATAGATTGCGTAGGCGATCGCATATCCAATTGCAATGGATTTTTACCCTGTTTGAGTAACTCTGGATTATGCCGATACAGCAACCAACGACCTGATTCTACCAAAGTTTTTTGATGATTCATCCCTGTAGTCATATTAATGCCGTGGGCGATGCAATGGCTGTAAGCAATAATTATTGATGGGCCATCATAAGCTTCTGCTTCCAGAAATGCTCTGAGAGTATGTTCATCTTTAGCACCAAGGGCTACACTTGCTACGTAGACATTTCCGTAGGTCATAGCAATCATCCCTAAGTCTTTCTTTGGTGCAGGCTTGCCACTGGCGGCATATTTAGCAACTGCGGCTCGTGGCGTAGCTTTGGAAGATTGACCGCCTGTATTAGAATACACTTCTGTATCCATCACCAAGATGTTCACATTTCGACCACTAGCAATTACATGGTCGATGCCGCCAAAGTCAATATCATAAGCCCAACCGTCACCGCCAACAATCCAGACGCTTTTTCTCACCAAGTAATCGGCAAGAGATTTTAGATTTTGGATTTTAGATTTTAGATTAGGATCGAGAGTTACGATTTCATCTAACCTCTGCTGCAAAAGTTCTATTCTTTCGCGCTGTTCCCAAATGTCAGCCTCAGATTTTTGTTCAGCTTTGAGAATAGATTGAACTAAATCCTCAGAAACTATTTCCCCACTCCCTATTCCCCATTCCCCACTCCCTAACTGTTGCAACAATTCCGCCGCAAACTCAGCTTGTTTGTCGAGGGAGAGACGGAAGCCAAAACCAAATTCGGCGTTATCTTCAAATAAGTTATTTGACCACGCCGGGCCGCGTCCTTGGGCGTTGGTTGTCCAAGGTGTTGTGGGGAGGTTGCCACCATATATAGAGGAACAACCTGTAGCATTGGCGATGACGGCGCGATCGCCAAACAATTGTGTTAATAATTTTAGATAAGGTGTTTCACCACAACCTGCACAAGCGCCAGAGAATTCAAATAAAGGTTCTTGCAGTTGTTGTTGGCGAATCTGGTTTAATTTTAGCGATCGCCTGTCAGGATTAGGTAAACTCAAAAAGAAATCCCAGTTTTTCCGCTCTTCTTCCCGCAATGGCAACTGCTGTGCCATGTTAATCGCTTTCCGCAATGGCTCAGATTTATCTTTAGCAGGGCAAATATTTACACAAATAGTGCATCCTGTGCAATCTTCTGGGGCAACTTGAATGGTAAATTTTTGATTGGCAAAGTCTTTATCTTTTGCACCAGTTGACTTGAAGGTTCCTGGCGCATTGACTAATTCATCAGGTTGATAAGCCTTTGCACGGATGGCACTGTGGGGACAAACCATCACGCACTTACCACATTGAACGCAGACATCCGGCTCCCATACAGGTATCTCTTC
>NZ_DASQZC010000329.1:0-14602 GCF_035638895.1 Nostoc sp.
TACACATTAACAGTAATAATAAGGTGAATTCTAGTAATAAATTTACCATAGCCGTTGGTTTCGATTTCGCTCAACCAACTGAGTGGTCGAGAGTTGAGCGAAGTCGAAACTCGTTAACATAGGTATTTTTTTATCAGAAATTACCTAAAAGCTGCTAGTTAACTCTCATCCTATCTAGCGGTGACAAGCTGACTTGTAAAGGAGAATGACCCTCCATTTTCTCCATTACCCTGTAGTGGATTCCCTTGTAGAGGAAACAGACGAAGCTCAATTGTCCCTTCTAATGTTTGAGTTATCGGATTAAAAGTAGCTCTATAATCATTTCTTGCAATACCGCTACCGCCCTTGTTTGAAAGACTAAAGTTGAGTGCCCTACCTGTAATCGCCTTCTTTCCATCACACGCCCAAGTACCCACAGAAGTGGTAAAAGGATCAAACTGACCTGAAATACCACCTTCGTTTGAGTCACTAGTAATCAAGTTACCTTCTTTAGTGAGAGTGATCAGCCCGCGTGAAGCAAAGTTTCCTGCTTTGTCTTTAATTGTCGTGAGGTATGTACCAGCGATAAATTTGCTGCAAACTTTCAGTTCAGAATTGGTATCAGTTACAGAGTCAGCCTTTACTTTTTGAATGTTCCAGATATCCAAAATGCTTACTGTGGAAAGTACACCAATTGTTAACCCAAGCAAAGTTTTACGAATTTTCATGAGAAACAGTAGTAAATATTTTATGGAACTCTACTTAGAAACATATACATAAACAAAAAACATTATTGTTAAATTTTGGTTAATTCTTAATTAAAATCGGAACTATAGAGCGAAAATTATGTGCCTTTCAAGCTTTTTTAGTGAATAAAAAAGAGCCTTTTTTATTAGCCTACCTGAAATTTTCCGTAATCGACAATAATCACAAAACTAGAATTGGTGAACAATGCCTACCAATTCTATCTAAATTGGATCGATCCAATTTAGAATCGGGGAGCAATCCGCACCAATTTTAGCTGCACTATACTAGTTGCTAATCCTAAGACGGGCCATTAACATTCTGGGCGAACTCGCTAGTAGGTTGCCCAAAGTTTTTCTCGCCAAACCCATCACGGAAAAGTTGGTTAGCATTTTGAAAACCAACTTCACGAGCGAAGGAATTCTGTTCCGAGACTATTTGACCAATTCCCTCTCCACCCGATACTTTACTAGCGGAAACATCATCTAGTTCTTCCCACAGGGAAACACCATCTAAATCTTCCAACCTAGTTCTTCCCACAGGGAAACACCATCTAAATCTTCCAACAATATATTAGTCATTTTTCTAAACTCGTAGAATTATCAAAGCAGCAACAACATATCTCACAAGTCGGTATCGATCGCGGCTCATACCGAAGTTGCTGCATTCCTTACTTTGGTAGTATTGTTCTATTTATCATCTTTTAACAACAATGTCTTTACAAACTGTAATATGTTCCTAAAGAGAATAAATATTGGCTAGTTTTGATTAGGTCGTATTCATCCCGTTTATACCGGCGTTGAAACCTCGTAAATTGGCAGAGGTATTCTTAACCTATCATTTAGACTTTACCATAAAGAAATACTTCAGAAAAAGTTGATGGCTTCTAATAGCACCTTCACTCCTGATACGATCGCTGCTGGCTTTCATGCCCTGTCTGACCCCCTACGGATTAAGGTATTAGAACTTCTGCGTTCTCAAGAACTATGCGTGTGTGACCTATGCGACCACCTGGGAACCACTCAGTCTAAACTGTCTTTTCACCTCAAAACCTTGAAAGAAGCGGGTTTAGTTCGCGCTCGTCAAGAAGGACGCTGGATTTACTACAGCCTCAATCTGCCGCAGTTTGTTGCCTTAGAACAGTATCTAGCAGAATTCCGCCGCTTTAGCCCAATATTACCGATTCGTCCCCCCTGCGAGGGTTAAAAATCCATCAATTTTTTTTGTAATGTTTTGTCTATTTATAGTTGTCTACGGATTGACAAATCAATTTTTTTTGAAATGATAGAGATATACTCTTGATATAACTCACAGGGGTGGGGTCAATGAACACAACAGCAAAGAAATTGGCTCTTGCACTCGGAATGTTGGTTTTGACGAGCAGTTGCACAGCAGCATCCAACACATCTACTCAAACTCAACAGTCACCTTCTGTAACTGAGGTAAGAGATTCTGGTAAGGCTGTAACAACAATTAAAATTGATGGTTCCAGCACGGTCTATCCCATTACACAGGCAATAGCTAAAGACTATCAAGCAGACCCTAAGAATCGGGTGCAGGTTGCAGTTAGCATTTCTGGTACTACTGGCGGATTTGAAAAATTCTGTGCCGGAGAAACCGATATTAGCAACGCTTCTCGACCGATTTTGAAGGCAGAGATGGAAGCTTGCAAAAAAAATGGTGTGGCGTATATGGAGTTTCCCATTGCTTTTGATGCGCTTACCGTCGCCGTTAATCCGCAAAACAATTGGGCAAAAGACATCACAGTAGCAGAATTGAAAAAGATTTGGGAACCGGAGGCCCAAGGGAAAATTACTCGCTGGAACCAAGTACGTCCATCTTGGCCAGATCGCCCAATGAATTTATATGGTGCAGGTCAAAAATCTGGTACTTTTGACTACTTTACAGAAGCGACTGTAGGTAAAACTAGAGCCAGCCGTACTGACTACACAGCAAGTGAAGACGATCAAGTATTGGTGGATGGCATCAGCAAAGATCCAAATGCTTTGGGTTACTTTGGCTATGCCTATTACGAAAAATCCCAAAACAAATTAAAAGCGCTGGCAATTGACAACGGCAAAGGTGCAGTACTGCCATCACGTCAAACTGTAGAAAAAGTCCAGTATCAGCCCCTTGCTCGACCTTTGTTTATTTACCTTAATTTTCGGGATAACCAAAACAAGGGATTAGTAAACAAATTTGTCGAATTTTACATTGATAAAGCACCAACAATAGCAAATGCTGTGGGCTATATACCTTTACCAAATGAAAGCAAACAGCTCAATTACGTTCACTTGTATCAAGGCAAAGTGGGAACAGTATTTGAGGGCAAAGCAGAGATGAACCTAACAATTGGGGAGTTGTTACGGAAAGAAGGCAAGTTTTAGCGATTTCTTTTATTTTTAGGTTTATTCCAATGAGTCAGAATTCACAAGGTAGTACAGCCCGGATACAAGCAGGAAGCAATCTAAGTTTTTTTGAAAAATATCTCACCGTTTGGGTATTTTTGTGTATCTTTGTCGGAATTGCACTAGGTAGATTGTTTCCAGGGATAGCGGTAGCTCTTGATGCAATGAGTGTGTATCAAGTGTCTATTCCCATCGCAGTATGTTTGTTTTTCATGATGTATCCAATCATGGTGAAAATTGATTTCACACAAGCAGCAAATGCTATCCGCGCCCCAAAACCAGTTATTCTTACCTTGGTAGTGAACTGGTTGATTAAACCATTCACGATGGTAATATTTGCTCAATTTTTCTTAGGATGGTTATTTCGTCCTTTGATTACCGGAACTGAGATCATTGGTGGTAGTGAAGTAGCACTGGCAAATTCTTATATTGCTGGTACCATCTTACTAGGAATTGCTCCTTGTACAGCAATGGTACTCTTGTGGGGATATCTTTCCTACGGCAACCAGGGACATACCTTAATAATGGTGGCAGTAAATTCTCTGGCGATGCTATTCTTATATGCGCCATTGGGTAGATGGTTATTAGCGGCGAATGATTTAAGTGTACCTTGGCAAACTATTGTTTTGTCAGTAGTAATTTATGTTGGGTTTCCCTTAGTGGCGGGAATGTACAGCCGTTACTGGATTTTTAAATACAAAGGTACAGAGTGGTTTGAAAGACGATTTTTAAAGTATCTGACTCCAGTTTCAATTACTGCTCTATTGCTAACATTGGTACTGCTATTTGCATTCAAGGGCGAATTAATTGTTAAAAATCCCTTGCATATCTTGTTAATTGCCGTACCACTATTTATCCAAACTAATTTCATTTTCTTGATTAGTTATGTAGCAGCATTGAAGTTAAACTTAACCTACGAAGATGCCGCACCCGCAGCATTAATTGGAGCAAGCAATCATTTTGAAGTTGCTATTGCCACTGCTGTGATGCTATTTGGCTTAAATTCAGGTGCAGCACTGGCTACAGTGGTAGGGGTTTTAATTGAAGTGCCTGTAATGTTGATGCTGGTTGAGCTTTGTAAACGCACAGCAGCTTGGTTTCCACGGGAACCGGAAAAAGCTACATTGCAAGATCCGCGCTGTTTTGGTGTCTTAAAATGATCGCAATCTTTGACTCTAAAGATTGTGTAATCAAAGTAATAGCTGATCTTCATTAATAGAACTGCCTCTACTAATTAGCACAGTACGGCAAAAAGGTGATCACGAATTACAAATTTTTCGCAACACCCGAATCGAGCAGCTTATAAATTTAACGACATTGTTAGGGGAATCGAATTATGAAACGAGTGATGTTTGTTTGCAAAAAGAATTCTGCCCGTTCTCAAATGGCGGAAGGCTTTGCTAAAACCCTTGGTAAGGGAAAATTGGAAGTAATTAGCTCTGGTTTAGAAGCAAGTCAGGTCAGACCAGAAGCGATCGCAACCATGAAAGAAATTGGTATCGATATTACCGATCAACACTCCAAACCCCTGAGTGATTTCCAAGCGAAAGACTTTGATGTAGTGATTTCTTTGTGTGGCTGTGGTGTGAATTTGCCGCCAGAGTGGGTTGTGCGAGAAGTATTTGAAGACTGGCAATTAGATGATCCAGCAGAACAACCGGAAATTTTTCCTAGAGTCCGCGATGAGATTAAAGAACGGGTGACTCAATTGATTGAGTCTGTAAATAAAGAAATTACACCTACTCGATAAAGATTGCAACGTCAAATTGTAGTACTGAGATTAAACTAAGACTTGAACCAATGGAGCAAGAAACAATTCAACCAATTTCAGAGAACCTATGGTGGGTGATTCCAGGGAAACTGGCAGGTGTTAGGAAGCCAATGGCAGAAGAGTTGACAGAGTTACGGGCTACTGGTGTTGGTGCGATCGCCTCCGTTATGGATGACCCCTCTAACCTAGATTTGTATCAAAAGGCAAACATTCCTCATCTGTGGTTGCCAATCAAAGGTGGTACTGCACCCAGCCTAGAGCAGCTTCAGGAATTACAAAAGTTCATTGACACTCAAAAAGGCATTGGTAACGCTGTTGCAGTTCATTGCACCAGTGGGAGGCGACGAACGGGAACGATACTAGCTTCTTATCTAATTTACACTGGCTCCTCTTATAACGACGCAATACAGAAAATCCAACACGCAAATCCTGATGTTGAATTGCGAGAAGCCCAAAGTACCTTTTTGCGAGAGTTGGAGGAAAATAAGCAATTACCATGACGACATTTGAGCATCCCCCCAGAATTTTGTTTTTATATGGTTCTCTGCGCGAGCGTTCTTATAGCCGCCTCTTAGCAGAGGAAGCAGCACGCATCATTGAAGAATTTGGCGCAGAGGTAAAGTTTTTCGATCCCCGTGAACTGCCGATTTATGGCAGCGTACCTGACAGCCACCCAAAGGTGCAGGAGTTACGCCAATTAAGTTTGTGGTCAGAAGGCCAAGTCTGGTCTAGCCCAGAACTGCACGGTCAGATTTCTGGCATTATGAAAAACCAGATCGATTGGATTCCCCTCACTATCGGAGCCGTTCGCCCGACTCAAGGGAGAACTTTAGCTGTCATGCAAGTAAGCGGCGGATCTCAGTCTTTCAACGCCGTCAACACATTAAGAATTCTTGGGCGCTGGATGCGGATGTTTACTATCCCGAATCAATCTTCAGTAGCTAAAGCATACGAGGAGTTTAATGAAGATGGGATTATGAAAGATTCGCCCTACCGCGATCGCGTTGTCGATGTCATGGAAGAACTTTACAAATTTACCTTGCTATTGCGTGACAAAGTTGATTATCTCACAGACCGCTACAGTGAACGTAAGGAAAAAGCTACTAAAGAGACAATTGCGATCGCTTCTCAAGCTCTTGAAGTTAACTCTAATATAGTTCCCCAACACACTGGCTCCCCTTAACTCAAAATAACAAGTGGAGCGATCAACGATAGCACTGCTGGTTTTCAGTCTAATAGTGATTTGTTAGTCAATTTAACAGGATTAACGGGTACTTTACCCGCGTTGGGAAATATTGCAGTGAGCAGTTTCTTTGCTTAATTAGCATCATGATTTTAAACCAACCTGCCGAATGTGGGTTGATATCAGGCTTGATTATTGAAAATCCCAAATAGAATAACCTCCTGGCAGATTTAACCAGGAGAGTTCAAAAAAATTGATTCATCTTTACAAGCGTTGTAGCAGGCTCAAACCGTGGGTATCAGTACCACAAGTATTGAAAAGAAAGTATTCATCAGCCAACTTTTGTACTTGTTCTGATTCCACTACGCTAGGTTTCCAGGGGTTAGGGTTATTGTAGGCGTAGAAAGTTTCCACACCATCAATGCCCTTTTGGGACGCAGCTGGAATTAAGTCAAAAAGCGATCGCTTGTAACGAGCCGGATGAGCCAGAACTGCCAATCCCCCAGCTTCATGAATAGCTGCAATCACGTTACTTGCTTCATATTCTTGCCCTGTAGTCGGCCTTCTTTGGAGATAAGGCTTCATGCTAGGGTGTTCTGGTGTAAAAGCGTAAGCCAAAATGTGAACTTCTATATCCAAAAGGTTGGCATTAATTTCCACACCACTCCACAGGTAAGGAGTGCTTGCACCAGGATTATTCCACTTCCAGTCTTCTAACCAAGCAAGTGCCGCTTGATAGCCGATAATACTATGATGATCGGTGATGGCTAACCCCTTTAGTCCAATCGCGATCGCCTGCTCCATCAATGCACTAGGCTGCAACCTACCATCCGAGTAGACAGTGTGCATGTGAAAGTTGAATAACTTTGGACAACTTTGTGCATCAATGTTTTGGAATACTTGCTTCAAAAGTTCTGTAGAAGCAGTAGTTCGGGCCAAATTTACAACCATAACCCCCTCTGAACAAAAATATATCTTTTTAACACACTAAAACGGCACATCTAGAGATGAGAAAGACTCAGCACTCTAAATTAGTTTTGGCTGCTACTTTCTCAGCTTTCTCAGCAAATTTTTCAATATGTTAAGACTACGTTAGCAAATCTTAACCTAGGTAGTCATGGGTAATTTGGACTACTTTGAATGTGAGTAGTAAAAAATATTGCATAGAACTTCATATAAATATGTTTATAGCATTTATGTTAAAAGACTTACCGTTAAAGACTTAAGAGAGTAATTTTCTTTGATCAGCCTGCAATTCAACTATATATTACGTGTAAGGAAATATAATTTTTCTCAGTACTTACACTAGTGTAGATAACTAGTAATGATTTCAGCGTAGGCGTAGCCCGCCGCAGGCATCGCATAAGTCAGCCTACAATAACTTCAAGAAAACTAGCGATGTCTACGACGGCCTATACCTACGCTCCTGAATCACTATACTCCTCGCGCAATTCCAAAAGAATCTCCCTTCAAGGTGACTCCAAGCGGTTCTATTACCACCTCGCGGCTAAGAGATGCTTCAACCCTTCCGGCAATCACAGCCGTAAGCTTATGTTCTCTTGCAAGGATGACGATCCTCTCTGCATCCTGCTCCGACTCTGTATAGAATGCAAATCCTGCACCGTAATTGAAAACAGAAAGCATCGTCTCAGCCCCGCCCTCAAGATGACCCTCGACAAACGTAAATATCTCCGGTACTGGGAGCATCGTTTCGATAACATACCGGAGCGGCTTCACTGAGCGCATCAGCTTTTGCCATCCATGTCCAGTGATGTTCTCCATCGCAGTGGGACGAATCCCCTCGCCAAGCACCGCCTGCACAAGCGGCGTGTAAAGATACGAAGCGGCATTCATCGATTCCCAGAACTCCTGCCCACTTGGAAGTTTTGTTCTGTAACCATCAGGGAGGGACTCAGCAAGCTTTCGCAATGGGGTAAAGCCGTTCTCATGGGGCCCCGAACTCTCGATCAGAACAATTGTATTTCCGGCATCCAGACGCGAGCTATCAATGGGAGCGACACCAGCCGGCATAACCCCAAAAACCGAGCCTGCGATGTCGAGCCGACCTGGAATCATTTTCGTTTTTAGTTGAGGAGTTTCTCCTGAGAGATAGACACACCCGACTCGTTTGCACCCTTCAACCACTCCATCCAGAAACCCATCAAGGAAAGCGGGAGTAAATATCGTTTCAGGAGTGCTTGACGGCAGATATAAACCGAGAAGTATAGTCTGCATACCTGATGTTGCGGCATCGTTCGTAAGACACGAGATGATCTTGATACCGATATTCCACCAAAATCGTCGAAGTTCTTCTTCGGAAAGGTCGTCAGGTCGAGTATCGTCTGCGGTACCTAGTCCTTCCGGGACAAGTGTCATAGAAAGTTCTCTAGCCCCCGCCTCTAGAAATGGAGCGAGATTGAAGCTGAAAGCGTTAGCACTTGCTCCAAGACCCGATGCGGGCACGATGCCATAGGCGCTTGCAAAGCCAAGGGTGCGTTTTGCGGCATCGATGAAGCGTCGTTTTGCGGCATCGAGAGTATCGTAATCGACTTGATCGAGAGCTTGAGCCATCAGGTTGCGTTTTAATTTAAGAGTAGAGACGCGATTATACTCTTACGAGAAGCCGCTCTTCGAGCGTCTACGCGTCTGTGCAAGAGTTAAAAGTTAGGAAAATTCATAACTCCTAACTTTAAAATACATCATCTTCAATACCACGCCACCATTCCCCCAAATTCATCATGTCTTGGTAAATGTCCTTTAATTCTTTGTTGTAAACATCGTCTGTAAGGGTGGCTCGACGCTCTTGTAGTTTCTTAAGGCGCAGTTGTACCAATAGCCAAGGTTTAGTGATGCTATTAGTTGCTTCTATGTATTGTGCTAGTTCTTTGCTATCCATAATGTTTTATATTCTGATTTTTATGCCATTACTTTTATTCAAGCTACTGCCCGTCCCGCCATTTAATAACAGAAAAGGGAGAAATTCTTTTTAATTTCTCCCTTTTCTTAGTGGAACCAGTTCAAAACTGACAGTTAATTAAGCTTTGGCCAAGTTTTCAGCAGCAAAGTCCCAGTTGACCAAGTTATCTAGGAAATTCTTGATGAACGCCGGACGGGCATTTCTAAAGTCAATGTAGTAGGCATGTTCCCAAACATCTAAGGTTAGGAGTGCTTTCTTACCATGAGCTAGAGGGTTTTCTGCATTTGGTGTTTTGATCACCTTTAGCGTACCACCATCATCAATGAGCCAAGACCAGCCACTACCGAATTGAGTTGCGGCTGCATTCGAGAACTCTTCCTTGAATTTGTCGAAGCTACCAAAATCTTTATCGATTTTAGCTGCAAGGTCGCCGGTGGGTGCGCCGCCACCTGATGGTTTCAAAGAATTCCAAAAGAAGGTGTGGTTCCAAACTTGGGCAGCGTTGTTGAAGATTCCCGCTTTAGAGGAGTCGTTGAAGGAAGTTTTGATCACCTCTTCGAGAGGCTTATTAGCAAGTTCTGTACCTTCAGTGAGCTTGTTGAGGTTGTCTACATAAGCTTTGTGATGCTTGCCATAGTGATACTCGAAAGTTTCAGCTTTCATGCCATGTGGCTCTAGAGCATTAATATCGAAGGGTAGTGGGTCTTGTACAAATGCCATCGTGTCAAATCCTCTCTTTACCGGTTTCCAGTTTTAAGCTATTACAGAAGCTTAGGAAATTAACAGCTTTTATTTTTGAGGTTTTATGTCTTTAATAATGAAACATAAAACTTAACATTGTCATTTTACTACCAAAGTGAAAATAAAAACAAAGTACTCGTCTAATAAGTAAAATAAGTCAAATCACTAGGAAATAATGACTATAAATAAAAATGGCTAATATTTCCTAGTTAAAAACTAATAAGTAATTAAGTAGATAGGCATAATTAAACGTAAAATGCCAACCAGTAAAATCAGCTTTTGAGTAGGTTTTTCCTTCTAAAGGTGGTGCGGTCTTCTCTACGAGACGCTAGGCAAAGGCGTTTACCCAAATAGGACAACTGCTGTCCTTCTGTCTTCAGCAGAAACTGCCTTTTACCTAGCATTTAGCAATTAAAGCTTTCAGGCTTCTATCTGTGGCAAGATTAATTATGATGTGAAAAATCAGTCGAAAGCGTGATGATTTAGTATTTAAAAAAAGCTAATATTTACAATAATGAACTAAAATTTTAAAATTATCTATTTTGCATCTGGACTGTTTCTGGTAGGTACAGTTTTGAGGATGGTAAGTGGATAATCACTCACCCACCACCCTTTTGAACTGAAAAGCTAACAGCAAATAGTCATGATTACTACTGAGATAAACGCTGCTGGTAGTAGTTCACAATTTGTGCTGTAACTTCAGAAATATTCAAACCATCGGTTTGAACTTCAACTGCATCGGCTGCTTTTTGCAAAGGGGAAACTTTGCGTGTACTATCTTTCCAATCACGTTCAGCAATATCTCGTTCCAGTTGCTCTAAACTCATTTCGGGTTGACCTTGTTTGTTAAAGTCTTCCTGGCGGCGACGGGCGCGTTCACTCACAGAAGCGGTTAAGAAGATTTTAACTTCGGCATCTGGGAATACATAAGTACCGATGTCCCGACCTTCAGCCACTAAACCACCTCTTTTACCCCAGTTTTGCTGTTGTTTAACTAGTGCTTGACGTACATAGCTTTGTGCAGCGATCGCAGATACTTTAGATGTAACCTCAATTGTGCGAATTGCCTGGGTAACATCAGTACCGTCAATCCAAACCCGCACTGACGATTGTAAATCCTGGTTAGGGCTAAGTTCAATTTTACACTTGCTAGTTAATTCTGCGATCGCACATTCATCATCAATAGCAATCCCCTTTTGCAGAACTAACCAAGTTACAGCCCGGTACATCGCTCCTGTATCTAAATACACTAAATTTAGATTTGCTGCCACTTGACGCGCCACAGTGGATTTTCCAGCCCCGGCTGGGCCATCAATGGCGATAATAGGTTGACGATCGCGCAATATAATATTGTCAATCAAACGTGTAGACTCAAGACGAGCTGCGATCGCCAACATTCCTTCCTCCTGAACTTTTTCTAAAGACATTAACGTAGTCGGTTCAACCAATTCAATATATTCCACTAAAATCGTGCTGACTATTGCCACTTCTTGCTGTACTAGTGCTATCAACTTGTTACTATTGCGATCGCCTGCCAGGAAAGCAGCTTCAGCGCATCGCAAGCCGCGATATAATGCCGCCGCTTGCTCTTTTGCCGTTGCAGTCAAATATTGATTACGAGAACTAAAGGCAAGACCCGAAGCTTCGCGCACTGTTGGACAACCAACAATTTCTACTGGCAAATTTAAGTCAGCTACTAAGCCTTTAATAATTGCCAGTTGCTGACCATCTTTTTGACCAAAGTAGGCACGGTCAGGCTGTACCAAGTTGAAAAGTTTGGTCACAATCGTAGCGACACCCTGAAAGTGACCTTGCCGAGAACGACCACACAAGCCTGTTATCATAGCAGATGGGGGGATAACTTGTGTAACCTTTGATTCTTGTATACTCTTCTGGGGAACTGCCATTTCTTCCGGAGTCGGCGCAAAAATTGCATCTACCCCAGCTTGTTCGCAAAATTGTTGGTCTTGCTCTAAAGTGCGGGGATAGCGTTGATAATCTTCATTGGGAGCAAATTGCAAGGGATTGACGAAAATACTTACAATCACCGTAGAATTTTCTTGCCGCGCCCGTTGAATTAAGCTTAAATGACCTTGATGCAAATTTCCCATCGTTGGCACCAGACCGACTGCCGTCTGATACCAGCCAGCCATCTCATCTAGTTTTAGATCCTCAGTAACTGCAATTAGCTTGTTTTCTGAGCAGCGTTTAGTTAAATAGCAGCGTAAAGCTGCGACTGTTGTCAGCAGGCGCACAAAAATACCCCTAGTTTTTATCGATCCCTCCCCCGTTAGTTTATATCTGAAAGAGAGGGAAGAGATGATTGAACTAGGGGAATTGTTATGGGAATTGGGGAGTAGGGAGTGGGGAATGGGGAGTGGGGTAAGCAGGAGAGGATCTTGAGGGAAGAGAGTTATTGTTCAGTAATTCTTCTCTCAAGAACAGCCTGCCTCAACCAAGAAATTCCTTAAATGAAAGGTATTGGGGGGTGGAAAGTAAGTAATTAACTTTCTTCCCTAATCCCTACTCCCTACTCCCTACTCCCTAAAACTTCAACACGTACTGGTGCTACGCCACTGCCCATCATTCCCAAAACCCGAGCTGCGCCAGTAGACACGTCAATGATTCGACCCCGAATGAATGGGCCTCGGTCATTAATTCGTAGTACTACAGAACGACCGTTACGGGTGTTGGTTACACGGACTTTTGTACCAAAGGGTAAGCTGCGATGGGCGGCAGTCATTCCTTCAGGGTTGAATCTCTGACCGCTAGCAGTACGATTACCAGCAAAGTCATAGCCGTAAAAAGAAGCTATACCTCTCAAGGTGGTTTGCACTATTCCAACGGCAATCTGTTGAGGCTGCTTTGGCATTGCTATTGGCGATCGCACAGGTAAATTAGCAATTTCTTTTAAGGGAGATGCATTGCCTAGTAGCCTTCGTAGGCGATTGGTTGCTTGCAATGCATCTTGCGCCAGATTGTTAGTACTATCTGCTAGTCGAGTACCTTCGTTAATTTCGACCAATTCTTCGTCATCAATTTTGATTACATAGCGATCGCCATTTGGTTGGACTGGGGCGCTTTTGTTTTGCGCTTGATTGTCAGCCGATTTTTCCCCTGCTTTCCAACTTACGGTAATCTTACTCCCGTCCACATTTTCCCGATTCAACTGGTTGATCTTTGCTGCTATTACACCAGCTATCTGAACGGGGTCATTGTCGGCAGAGCTAACCTGGTTACTTACATCTGTTAAGCTCCCAGTATCCAGTCCATTTGATGAATTGCTAGCAACAAGGGCGTACTGTTGTACGCCCCCATTTCCAATTGCACCAACTTTTTTAGTTTCAAGATTCGTATTTGATACAGAACTCAAAAAGGTGAGAACAGGTATATCTCGGATAAAAAGGGTTGCCGCCTTACGTCCTCTAATGTTGTGAGGATGAATTTGTGTAATCACAGCATCCAAGGTTTGTTTCCCTGCTCTGGATTGGTATTCTCCCACCTTCACCACATCAGGGGCAGGTGATTTCTGGGAAGCTAGCGCATTTCCCTTCGTGGTTTGAGTGCAACCAACTGAGGGTATGCCCAAAACAGCCATAGACAGGGTAACAATAATCCACAAATGTCTTTGATTCATGCGTCCGTTTTTTAAAGCGACTGTAGAATTTAAGTTTCATGATTCGTGGGACTCTTCACTTTGTAAAAGTGACTTCCCTTCTGAAAAACTCGAATTCGTTCCGTTTTCACTTTGTTGTTTATAACTGCAACAGACTAGCACGAACCTTTTGGCTTGGGGATCAGGGTTTTAGCGTAATTCTTGGCAGCTTTCTTAGATTTCAATTCCAATTTTCAGGGTGAAACCTTTCTCAATTGAGGACTTTGGCTATGTAACGCTTTTTTTGGCAAGTCCAAAAATTATTAAAAAAGCTTTACGCTTATTGCACGCTAAAGCGACGATACCTTATTCCCGTCGGTTCTAAAGGCTCGTCGCCACCCGTGTATTTTTTATTACATTTATTTGGGCTACTTCCAACTAGAAGATAATATAACTTTAATTTAATGGCATCGGCATAAATACTCAAAATAACTTATTTTATAAAATCTTTAGATTTTTCTATAAATAAGTCATGATATGAGTTACATCTTAAATAATTATGTAAATTAATTTGGGTTCAATATCTTTTTTCAAAGTTTTTTCCACTTGGATTAATGATGATTTTTATTTTCCATGACTAGGCTACAAATAGTGATATATGTAACTTGACACCACAGTAATACTGAGTATAAAAAAAAGGAAGATACTCAACTTAATGTTTTTCAGGATGAATGATAAAAAAATTAAGAAATCTTTGCGATCGCTTCTAGCTCCAATTTTTAGCGTATCATAAAGCACATTAGTCCTTTTATGACCTAAGTAATTGCTTAAATATGATTTTTTAGAGCAAGCTATCTGTTGAAAAATCTTTGTGGCTGTAGGGATGTACAGCTGCACCCCTACTATATATAGTGAGTATTTTGGGGAATGCTATCAGCGTGATGACAAACCAAACACATCAAGGAGATTTAGAAATAAATCCATCGCCATTATTAGCTGTTCTTAAGGATTTGCATTCTCAGTACAAGTCATTAGGGGAGGGTGCAGTAACGAAATTTATTCCCGAACTGGCAAAGGCAAACCCGGACTTGTTCAGCATTTGCATTGTGACAGTAGATGGTCAAGTTTATAAAGTTGGCGATTACGATCACCTCTTTACCATTCAGTCAATTTCCAAGGTATTTGCTTATGGGCTTGCCTTAGAAGATCATGGACTGGATTACGTTTTGACTAGAGTTGGGGTGGAACCAACGGGGGATGCATT
>NZ_DASQZC010000330.1:0-10884 GCF_035638895.1 Nostoc sp.
GATTGACGAGTATAATATGATGCTAACTGCCATTGACTCAGCAAAGGGAAAAATAGAAACCCTTGAAAAGACCATTCGGGAAACCTCAGAGCGCTTAGTCAGTGGTGTAGCATTGAAGTATGGCAAAGACAGCCGGGAATACGAAATGACAGGCGGGGTACGCAAAAGCGATCGCATCCGTAAAGCCAGCATTACGCGGATAAAATCCACCGCAGAGTTAAAAGCGACTGCTACACAGACGGCGTAACGGCAACAAGTAGGCATCATTCACGGTAAATGATGCCTACTTGTTGCGTAAGCGTAGCCTGCCGCAGGTATTGCATCCTTGAAGATGTTGATTATCATAAAAAAGAATATAGCGTCTAATCCAGTAAATATAAGTTTTTTCTGTTTCCTAAGAATGCGATCGCAGAAGATTTAGTTGCGACACTGGTTGAGATGGAAGTTCCCCAAACCTTAATTGACAAGGTAGTGCAAATTGTAGGCTCTACTGCTCATCGGAACGACATCTTGAATCGGTAAGCTTGTCAGAACTGAGACTCCCAATCCTAACATTATCTCCTTAGATTAAATATTTATCAGGGCCTAGTTGCAGCAACCTCTTGAGTAACTCGGTTCCTAAACTTTAACATTGCTAGCGATGCCTGTGGCGGGCTACGCCTACGCATTCGTAAAGCCACTATCACCCGGTTAAAATCCACCGCAGACTCAAAATCGGCTTCTACACAGACGGCGTAATGAGCAACAAATAGGCATCATTTACGGTGAATGATGCCCATTGTTTTGCGTGGGCGTAGCCCACATCGCACTTGTCTATGAGAACTGTGGGAATCATAAATAAATTATCTGGACTTAATATAATGCATCGATCGCAATAAAAACGCTACGTTTTTATGTAAAACTGTACTTAGACCCTTCTTCGGCTTGTTATTAGACATCGCTTTTCTGGAAAAACCATCGAACTGGATGTAGAAACTAATGGTAAAAGACCAAAGTCAAAGCCAGTAATCATGCAGAGTTGGTAGTAGCGATCGAGGCAGCACAGAAATTTGTAGGGGGGTAGTTAAGCAAACATGGTGAATAAAGTAGCATTGCTGATTGGAGTCAGTGAGTACGAACCTGATTTGAACGCTTTACCTGGCTCTGTTAAAGATGTAGATGCGATGCAGCGAGTATTGGTCAACCCAGAAATGGGCGAGTTTGCCGAGACTAATATCACGGTGCTGAAAAATCCTCAACGGCAAGGGATGGAAGATGCCATTCATAGGTTGTATGCCGATCGTCACAGAGATGATCTGGTATTATTTTACTTTTCTGGTCATGGCATTAAAGATGAAAGGGGTAATCTTTACCTTTCAACTCGGAACACTCGTAAAGAGAATGGGAAACTGGTAAAGCCTTCGGCGGTGGCAGCTAGTTTTCTGCATGAATGTATTAACGATTGTCGTTCTCAGAGACAGGTCATAATTTTGGACTGTTGCTTTAGCGGAGCGATTGCTCAAGGAATGACTGTCAGAGATGATGGTATTGTCAATGTGCAGGAACAGTTAGGAGGCAAAGGACGGGCAATTCTGACATCATCCACATCTACCCAATATTCTTTTGCTCCAGAAGGAGCGGAACTTTCAATATATACACGTTACCTAGTAGAGGGGATTGAAACTGGAGCTGCTGATCACGACGAAGACGGTTGGATTTCTGTAGGTGGATTGCATGATTATGCCAGTATTAAAGTACAAGAAGCAGCTCCAGCGATGACACCAAAGTTCTATCCTGTTGAGGAAGGCTACAAAATAAATCTGGCAAGAGCACCTGTTGGCGATCCTAAACTAATGTACCGAAGGAAAATTGAAGAAATTGCTCGTAAGAAGCAAGGAGAAATTTCTCCGATCAACCA
The DNA here is from genome assembly GCF_035638895.1 of Nostoc sp. Classification (GTDB taxonomy): domain Bacteria; phylum Cyanobacteriota; class Cyanobacteriia; order Cyanobacteriales; family Nostocaceae; genus Nostoc. The sequence continues at coordinate 1,898 of NZ_DASQZC010000330.1, forward strand.
TACTACTTTAGAAGAATTGCGTGACAGCTTGAACGTGTCATCAGAAGAAGCTAATGCGATTGAGGCTGAGGTTTTGCAGCCTTACGTGATCCGCAAACAAAAATTACAGCGTTATCAGCAGGCTTTATCAAAAGCAATTAAGCGGCAAAATCTACTTAGTGATGAAGATTGGAATGATCTGGGAGGTTTGCAACAAATTTTGAGGCTTAGAGATGAAGATGTTGCACCAGTTATAGAACGTTATCAGAATAAAAATTCGGAAAGACAACCAACAGAAGACGAAAATTCTTCCAATAAGAAAACTACCCCCCTTCAAAAAAGTCGTTGGAAATTGCTGGTATTTGGTTTAGTATCTGTAGCTTTGGGGGTAGGAATCAACCAAATATGGTTAAATCAACCCCAACTTCCAGAACCTATACCTACTAATCCGACTCCTGACCCTAATGATCGGTTTCCTGAAGTGAAAGATGCCGATGTCCCTTCTGGCACATTTAACTACGGCCTCAGTACAAGTTGGGCACCAATTCGTGGCATTGTAGACAGGGAAATTCAAAAAGCCTTTCCTAATTTCAAACTAGTATATGTAGATTTTCCTCTTGAAGAGACAGGTTCACTCACAAGTATCGAAAAGTTATTAGATAAGTCAGTTGCTTTTGCACAGTACTCTTATCCACTTACAGAGCAACAGCAAAAGAGGTTTAAAGAAATTTCCATAGCTAACGATGGGGTAGCGATCGCAGTTAACCCTAAATTAAATCTTACTGGGTTAACTTTGGATCAGTTAAAGCGTATTTACACAGGTAAAATCACCAACTGGAATCAAGTAGGGGGCCCTGACTTGGAGATTAAGCCTTTGTCTCGCAATGTGGCCGGTGGTACTGTCAAATTTTTTAAAGAAAAGGTTTTAGGCGATCCTGAATATTCATTTTCTCCTCAGCTTGTTAAAACAGTCCAAAGCACCACTCTAGGACTACGAGAAGTCTTTAAAGAAAAAGGCAGCATCTACTTTGCTTCAGCGCCAGAGATAGTTGGTCAGTGTGATGTCAAGCCTTTGTGGTTAGGTAAGGACACAAATCATCTAGTTCCTCCCTATCAAAAATCAACTGAAGAGAAAATTTCTGAATGTCCAGATAATCCAAATAAACTTTATAAAGCTAATGTTGGCGCTTTTAGCGACCAAAGTTATCCACTAACTCGGAAGTTATATGTAGTTGTCAAGTTGGATGGTTCAATAGACCAAAAAGCAGGCGAAGCATACGCCAAATTACTGCTAACCCGCCAGGGTCAAGGTCTAATTGAAGCAGCTGGCTTTGGTAAAATTAGCAAATAAGTTTAGTTTTTGAACTTTTATTAATTTCAGGCAATCGTAATTATAACGATGTTTATATAGCAATCCTAAATGAATTGTAAAAATCGAGAGACTAAGATCCCCGACTTCTTTGAGAAGTCGGGGATTTTATTGTTCACGACTGATTTAGGACTACTATATATTGTTTTATTCTTCAATCAATTCAAAATCAACTCGCTCATAAATATCACGCAAGGCAATTTGAAAATCGATAGAATCTAAGACTAAAACAGCATCTTCACCTTCATATTCCTTAAAAATCCATTGACTTTCTGCTTGCTTTGCAAATTGTTCTACAGCAAAACTATACTGGTCAATCATAATATATTCTTGAAAACCAGGAATTGAACGATAATATTTAAAATTATCTGTTTTGTCATAATTTTTAGTTGAATTTGATAAGACTTCAACAATTAATAAGGGATTAATGATAATTGTTTTACCTGTTCCCTCATAAATAGGCTTACCTTTGATGACCATAACATCAGGATAAGTATTAATGCGATAACGAGGTATTGATAATTTCACATCCCCTATGTAAATCTCATAATCTTGTTCTTGCACAGTCAGGGGAAACTTGCGACAAAAATTAAGTGCAATTTTGTTGTGATTAGTTGTTCCCCCTGTCATGGGTATAATTTCTCCGTCTCTGTATTCATTTTTATATTCAGCCTTCTCTTCTAATTCCAAATATTCTTCAGGGGTGTAGTAGCGCTTTTCTGTTTGTAAAACCATATTAATTAACTCATAAAATGAGGGAATGGATATATTATCAATAGCGTGACGTACCCTAAAGATAGGGAAAATAAATATTTTTGTTATAAAAATCTGATTGCAGACAATGTAACAATAGCGATCGCAAGCAAATACTTTTAGCAATAACCACCAGTGAACGCCCCTACCAACATCTCTGCACAAACTCAGAATCGTAAAGCTGATCACATTCGGATCTGTTTAGAAGAAGATGTTCAGTCTTATCAAATCACCAATGGATTGGAACGCTATCGCTTCACCCATTCTTGCTTACCCGAACTCGACCACAACGATATTGATATCAGTACAACTTTCCTGGGGAAACACCTTGGCGCACCCTTGTTAATTTCTTCCATGACTGGGGGAACAGAACAAGCCGCAATGATTAACCAACGTTTAGCGCAAGTCGCGCAACACTACAAAATTGCAATGGGTGTCGGTTCTCAGCGCGTGGCAGTAGAAAAACCTCAAGTAGCTGATACTTTTGCTGTCCGCAAGTATGCACCCGATGTTTTGCTATTTGCGAACTTGGGCGCTGTGCAACTTAACTATAAGTACGGCTTGGATGAATGTTTGCGGGTAGTTGATATCCTAGAAGCTGATGCTCTGATTTTACACATTAACCCTCTACAAGAGTGTATTCAACCCAAAGGTGATACTAATTTTCGGGGTTTGATTGACAAAATATCTGAGTTGTGCAATAAGCTGCCAGTGCCAGTAATTGCGAAGGAAGTTGGTAACGGCATTTCAGCAGCGATCGCCAATAAACTCATTGCCGCCGGAGTAGCAGCAATTGATGTAGCTGGTGCGGGGGGTACTTCTTGGGCAAAAGTAGAAAGTGAACGGGCGGAAAATCCCTTGCAACGTCGCTTAGGAAGGACTTTTGCTGATTGGGGTTTACCGACAGCAGAGTGTATTACAACTATTAGAGCGATCGCTCCAAATGTGCCCTTAATTGCTTCAGGAGGTTTGCGTCATGGACTCGATGTTGCAGCTGCGATCGCCTTGGGAGCAGATATAGCTGGTTTAGCAATGCCTTTTTTGCAAGCAGCAGCAACATCAGAGACAGCAGTTGCGGAACTTGCTGAAGTATTAATCGCCGAAATCACCACGGTATTATTCTGCACTGGCAACGCCACCTTGTCTGAGTTAAAGCACTCTGGCAGTTTACAGCGCATAGAATAGGTAAATAGGTGATTAGTCATTTGTCATTTGTCATTTGTCATTTGTAAATGCCCAATACCCACTGACCCTGAGCGTATCGCTAAAGCGAAAGCTTAACGCGTAGCGTCCCGCAGGAAAGGGATGCCCAATACCCGATAACTAATAACTAATAACTAATGCGTAATTTTATCAAACAAACTTTTGCTAGTTTAATTGGCACCTTACTAGGACTAATTATTTTTGGTGGTCTGGGAACCAGTGGATTGTTCTTGCTGATATTGGCTGCTAGCTCCTCTAAAGATACTGGGCCAAATGTGAAAGATAAGTCAATGCTGGTTTTTGACTTGTCAATGAAAATTACTGATAGCGAACCTAGTTCAGGTGAACTGTTTCAAAACACATTATCAGGTGTAGATGACGATAGGATGGCACTCCGCAAAGTTGTAGAAACTTTGGAAAAAGCGCGGCGCGATCCGCGAATTGTCGGGATCTATTTAGATGCAACAAGCACAAGCCAAGCTGGTAACGTCGGCTATGCCTCTCTGAAAGAAATTCGGAAAGCGCTAGAGGAGTTTCGTGCTGCGGGCAAAAAGATTATTGCCTATGGCAGTGATTGGAGTGAAAAGGAATATTACCTTAGTTCAGTAGCAGATTCCATCATACTTAATCCTCTGGGAATGATGGAAATCAACGGTTTGAGTTCGCAACCGATGTTCTTAGCGGGAGCATTGCAGAAATATGGCATTGGTATTCAAGTCGTGCGGGTGGGGAAATTTAAGGGGGCTGTAGAACCGTTTATCCTCAAAAAGTTGAGTCCAGAAAACCGTGAACAAACTCAAAAATTGTTGGATGATGTTTGGGGAGAGTGGCGTACTACTGTAGGCGCAAGTCGGAAAATTGAACCTAATCAATTGCAAGCGATCGCAAATACTCAGGCGCTACTCGAAGCCACACAAGCCAAAACTAGCGGTTTAGTTGATCAAGTCCAATACCGCGATGAAGTGGTAACTGACCTCAAAAAGTTGACAGGTAGTGATAAAGACGACAAAACATTCCGACAAATTAGCCTGAATAGCTATGCAGAAGTTTCTGGCAAATCTTTGGGTGTAGAACGTAGTTCAAAAAATGAAATTGCCGTTGTTTATGCTGAAGGTGAGATTGTCGATGGTAAAGGAGAAGATGGGCAAGTAGGAGGCGATCGCTTTGCCAAAATCTTCAACAAACTACGACAAGATAAGGATGTGAAGGCTGTTGTACTACGGATTAATAGTCCTGGTGGTAGCGCTACCGCATCTGAAGTCATGCAGCGAGAAGTCAAATTAACTCGTGAGGCAAAACCGGTTGTAGTGTCAATGGGTGATGTAGCCGCCTCTGGTGGTTACTGGATTGCTAGCGACTCTAATCGCATTTTTGCCGAACCAAATACCATTACAGGTTCAATAGGTGTGTTTGGGGTGTTGTTCAATGGTGAAAAGCTGGCCAATGATAATGGCATCACCTGGGATTCGGTAAAAACTGGAACCTATGCTGATAGTCAAACAGTTTCGCGTCCGAAATCGCCCCAAGAGTTGGCACTTTATCAGCGCAGTGTTAACCGGATTTATAATATGTTTCTGAATAAAGTTTCTCAAGGTCGCAAACTCCCAGAACAAAAAGTTGCAGAAATTGCTCAAGGACGAGTTTGGTCTGGTGTGACGGCCAAGAAAATTGGTTTAGTGGATGAAATTGGCGGGTTGAATAGTGCGATCGCGTATGCTGCCAAGCAGGCGAAACTAGGAGAAGACTGGGAAGTGCAAGAATATCCTCGCACTAGCAGTTTCGGAGAACGGTTTTTTGGACGTGCAACCCAAGAGGTGCGGACTGCTTTAGGAATTGAGGGGACGCAACTCAAACAATCCAATCCCCTCACCGATGAATTCCAAAAGTTGCAACAGGAAATCGGAATTCTGCAAAAGATGAACGATCCACAAGGGGTTTACGCCCGTTTGCCTTTCAACTTGAAGATTGAGTAAGTCGGGGTGAATCATTCAAGGTTTTTAGTAAGCGGTTCCATCTCTTAAAAATACAATCAGATGTCCTTGCGATCGCAAGGGCTTTTTCTTCAATCTTCTCGACTTGATACCGAGGAAACATCCAAGCCGAACCAAAGCAACCGAAAATCAATTGAAATGCGATCTATTGTTCTTTGCCCGATGCTTAAGGATTAGAGACGATGCTACAACCAGTGTTTCGGATACGTCCTTTCTTCCGCTAAATTATTAAAGATTACAGCGCATAGCACTAAAATCATCGATCCTTCAAAGGCAGGTGTTAGCAAAAATTGCCAATCTGGTTTCGTCATCATGACGACTAATGCAACAGCACCCGAAGGTGGGTGTAAAGTTCCGGTAAGCTGCATGATTCCAATCGCACTAGAAACAGCCATTCCCATTGACAAGGGAGAAGAACCGAGAAAATGCAGAATTATCAGACTCACAATAGCACCTAAAAGATTACCCCCAATGACATTGCGAGGTTGAGCCAAAGGACTGTCAGGCACACCAAAGATCAAAACACTTGTAGCACCAAAAGGAGCCATCAGCAAAGGAGAATTAGTTTTTGCAGCAAGGTAAGACGTTGCAGTGATAGCTAAGAAACTACCGATCCAACTCCAAAAAACATGCCGATGATGAGGCCTGTCTATTGGACAGGCTAGCGGACAGGATCGCCATCTGGCAAAGGTTTTAAACCAATAACTTTGCAATTTCAACCGAACTTTTTTACCGTCGATCATGAATGAACCACTCGATAATCATGACTCCCTGACTTGACTGAGCAAGGCTTTACTAAAGTTACAATAACATGACATTTCTCAAAAAATCTCTAAAAAGTATTCAAATATACAGAATTTTCTATTTTGTTGGGATTCAGCCTAAATAAGTAAATTCAAGTCCAGTGACTACAACGCCTAGAGGTGCATTAATTCGAGTAATTTGAAAGTTAGTTAAGGTGAGTGTAGACATAATCAACTGTTAAAAGTTTCCACAATTTACAAATAATAACTAGTAATTCATGCCCCAAATATTATTGTTTTGCAAACACTTCTTGAGGAGTGATTTCGGCGTATTCTTCAGGAGTCAAGAAGCCATCTCTCACATTTACCTTCTTAGGTATCAGTCCCAGACTGTACCATTTATCTGCAACTTCTTGTTGTTTATTAATAATTTTTTCGGTAATTGGTATAAGCGTGAAATCATACTTTTTGTGCATAATCTCTAATGTAGGTGGATCAAGTTGAGTTGTTGCAGAGAGCAACTGGGAGATTTCTTTAGGATTATTCTTAGACCAATTTTGGGCTTTTTGTACTTCTTCTAAAAAGACTTTGATAACTTCTCGATTTTCTTGATAGAATTTGCGGTTTGTGGATATAAAGTTATTAGTATCTCGCAAACCATTACCACCATCAGTTAAAACCCGTCCCGTGTTATTTTGGACATTTCTTGTAACAAATGGTTCCCAGATAAACCAAGCATCTACTTTACCTTGACTAAATGCCACATTAGCATCTGGAGGTGCTAGACCAACTGATTCTATATCACTGAGCTTTAAACCTTCTTTTTCTAAGGCTCTAAGTATAAGATAATGACCAATCGATGCTTTTTGAAAAGCTACTTTTTTTCCTTTTAAATCTTTGACACTTTGAATAGGAGAGTTTTTAGGAACTAACAGTGAAACTGCTTGGCCATCAGAAGAGTTAGCCGCTAGATATACAAGAGGTGCGCCGGCTGCTTGAGAGAAAACAGGAGGAGATTCTGCTGTAGAGGCAATATCAAGTGCGCCTGCATTTAAAGCTTCTAATTGTTGTGGCCCGGCAGCAAATTCTGGCCACTCTACCCTATACCCTAAAGGTTTTAATCGTTCTGCTAGAATACCTTTTTCTTCTAAGACAGCTAGGGCAGTAAGTTGTTTAGATCGGACAATTCTAATTACTTTATTGGCAGTAGTATTACTACTAGCTACATTAGAAGCCGATGAAGCTGATTGTTGCTGAGAATTATTTGGTGAATTACTGCAACTAAATACTGTGGTAAGTATTAAACTGTAACCAAAAGCAAATAAGGCGTGACGACGAGTAATGCGTCGGTTTTTCGAGAATGCAATTTGTTTTCTAAAATCTTTCATGAATTAATTCACCTCTAATTATCAAACAAGTTGTTAAATGAAAAACTTAAACTGTGACTTTCGTCCCATCAAATTTTGTGAATGTGAAGCCATTGAATTTTTCGTTGTAACCCAACCTTTCATCTTTGAGGATGCTGATGGCAATCTCTTCACCCAAAGCTATGCCAGCAGAACCATCTGTGCGCCAGTGAATACCACCATGACCACGACCAAGGGTGTAATTAGCTGCCAGTTTGTTTAATTCTCCACCCACGGTTAAAGGCTCTCCTTTGTAGGGAATCACCTTTTCAAAGTCATCATGGTCATGGGTTGTTACGGCTTTAGTTAAAGAGTCATAGGCTTTGAGATCAACCTCACTCTGTTTATTGTGTGGTAAGCTGTTGCGCCTTTAATTTGCACTAATATTTTTTCAAGATGATTGTGGGGTGGGCATCCTGCCCGCCCTGATAATGCAAGTTATATACGTAACAGCTTAGTCCTCTAGTATCAGAGCCAATCTTATTAGGATACCGTTCCTCATCGCCATTAGTAGGATTAGACGCAATGGGAATTTGACGATTAGCCTCGGCTGAGGCAACACGTATGCGATAAGCCTTTTCTGTAAACTTGTTCTTAGCAGAAGATACCTGCTCTTGTGCCTGACCTTTTTGAGCAGAAAACTTTAAACCCACTGTCCCTGTTACAATACTACTTGCAGTAAAGATACCAGTGTGTAACAAAAAAGATCGTCTACTAGCTGCACTCACAATAACTTTGGATTTTCTCTGATTCATAACTGTATATCTCTGCGCTTCTTGCCCAATATTGTTCCAGTCTTGATTAGAAGCGACACCAGCCCTATTTTTGGGAATTATGAATACTAACGGTAGTTCCACATTATCTTGAATAGCAGCGAAAACTTAGGGAAAGATACAATTCTTGTGACTACCAAAAAGCAGTACTAGGCAGCAACAGGAGTAGCAAATCTAGCATATCGCTCTATGTAAAACTCCTTGCTATTAGCGATCGCCACTACAGAATCACGTTGTTTTAAAGCCTTTTTCCACTGACGTAGACGAGTAAATTCTTCTGGTAGTGCAAAGCCTCGATGGTGCTTCAGTGCAGCCCAACGCTCAAACCAGGGGTAAAAAGTGAAATCAACCAGACTGACGGATTCACCAAACCAGTAAGGGCCATCTCCTGATAACTTCCCAAAAGCTTCATTCTCGATAAATTCCAGATGTTTGTACAGTTCTTGTTTAGCTGCTTCTTGCTGTTGAACATCGGGACTACGCAAGAGAGTAGAAAAAGCCGGAACGAATCTAGTATTAGCAAAATCAATCCAGATTCGAGCCTGCGCTTTAGCAATGAGACTGCTAGGCAAAAGCGGCGGATTTGGAAATACTTCGTTGAGATATTCGTTAATTACTGCCGATTCCCAAACTCGGTTATTATTATGTGCGTAGGCGTAGCCCGTCGCAGACATCGCAGGCACTTTTCCATAAGGAGAAATATCTGTAAATCCCTCCGGTTTATTCTGCAAATCAATCTCAATCAAGTCAAAGTCGATGCCTTTTTCTTG
>NZ_DASQZC010000331.1:0-2311 GCF_035638895.1 Nostoc sp.
CAAGGGATAATTTGAGGCAGGGGGAGAATTTTGGAAGTTGCGAAATTATCCCGCAACTATGCAACGCCCTTTACTGAGGTGCTGTCTCTGGCGTTGGTGTCGATGTAGAAGTAGGGGTTTCTGTGGGAGTTGGTGTAGGAGTTGGCGTTGGGGTGGGTGTTTCTATGGGCGCTGGTGTTTCCGTGGACGCTGGTGTTTCCGTGGGCGTTGGTGTTGGCGATGGGGGAGGGGTGGGATTTTCTGCTGTAATGCTGAGTTGATAATCTACTGGTTTCGATGCTGTGGAAACCACGACAAACTCGTAAAATCCGTTTTCTGTTAATTTAGTTGACAAACTTCGCTCTTTAGAATCTTCTAAAAATTTGATTTTGCCAGAGGGTGAATAGACTGATAACAAAACTTGGGAATTTGCTTGTAGCTTCAATCCCAAAGATTGCTCTTTGGCAAGTCCAGCAATGAATACTTTACCACCACCAGGTTGGAGAGTACCACTGACTGTTTTGCTGATAGCGCCCGGATCAAAGACAAGTTTCTGGAAAGCGCTACCAGCGAGGATAGCACTGAGTTGATCGCTAACAAATCCGTACCAAACTTGTCCAATTGGCTGATCTCGAAAATCTTTACCACGCTGTTCAGGGAATACACTTAAAAATGCTGTATCTCCTAAATCATACAAAGAACGGCTACCAACGTTGATTTTGTTGACTTCCAGTTTCCAGCGATCGCGTTCAGCACTTGTATAAGTTCCCAGTTGTCGGCGTGCATTAGAACTCAGTGGCGCTAATTTTTCCAGCAATTCTGAGGCTGTTTTATCCCATTCTGCGCGTAAACCTTCATCTTCAGGGCCATCGCTGAGAGTGCGTCCTCGTAAACTGGGATTTCTGTCCCAAAAAACTTGATTCACCAAGTTCACGTAGAAGTTAGAGTCAATCCCCAACTGTTGAAGGCGATCGCTTAATCTTTCTTTACGCTGCCGTTCGGCTGGTGAATATTGCGCTAAAGGATCGGTTGGTTGTTCACTGGTTGGGGTTGGGCTGGTTGTAGGATCAGGTTTGACTTCCCCCACATCGCGGCTGCTATTGACTCCCCACCAAATTAAACCGATTGTACTAAATGCTACCGCCGCCGCTAAGAAGGTTTTTGTTGGTGTCCACCAGCTTGTGGGCTGCGAGTATGGGGGAGATGAGGGGTATGAAGGGGATGTAGCTTTAGCTTCCCGCAGGCTAGGGGATGGGGGAGGTGGAGAGACGGCGACGGTGGCGGCTGTGGGTTGTGGTGGCGCGGGGTATTGAGTTGGGGGAAAGTTAGCTGGGGGCGGGTTGATAGTTTGGAGTACTTGATGGGCTGATTGATAGCGATCGCTTGGTCTGGCAGATAACATTTTATCTAATACCTGTCCCAAAATTGGACTCAGGCTTACTTCTCGTCGCCACTGCCAGGTGAGGTAGTAAGTATCAATTAATTCTTGAGGTTGTTTACCTGTCAGTAAAACCAACATTGTTGCAGCCAAAGCATACAAGTCGCTGTGGGGAGATACTAACCCAGTTTGCATCTGTTCTGGAGGTGCAAATCCCACTTTACCCAATAGGGTTGGTGATGGGGAAGATGCAACTACGCCGGGTTGATAATATTGGGAAGCAACGGTTGCTACTACTTGTTTAACACCGCCAAAATCAATTAACACTGGCAGTTTGTCAACAGTGCGAAATATTAAGTTATCTGGAGATATATCTCGATGAATAACGCCTATGGAGTGGATATACTCCAATACTGGCAAAATTGAAAGCAACAATTGGCGTACTTCTGCTTCTGTAAAGCGCAAACCCTGCTGTAACCTGGTATTCAACAACGAGTTGTAAGTTTCCCCTTCCACATAATCTTGTACCAAAAACAGATATTCTTTCCCCCCTAAGTTCATGCGAAGCAGTTCCCGGAAGCGGGGAATTTGGGGATGTTGCAGTTTATAGAGAACACTCGCTTCTCTCTCAAACAGTTCTTCAGCTTTTTGGACAACGTAGGCGGTTTGAACTTGGGGGGAAAATTCTTTTAAAACACAAAGTTCGCGGAAACGATTGACATCTTCAGCTAAATAAGTGCGTCCAAAGCCACCCTGGCCAATTTGACGCACAATCACATAGCGATCGCCTAAAGTTAGCCCCGGTTGGATACTATAACTTATGGGCGTATCCAACAATTTTTCACCACACTGGAGACAAAAGCGACTACCTGGGGAATTTTCATGTCCTTGAGAACAATATATTTTAGTCATTTGTTATTTGTCATTCGTCATTTGTTATTAGTTATTCTTCCC
>NZ_DASQZC010000332.1:0-3358 GCF_035638895.1 Nostoc sp.
GGGTCTTCAAGTTGGTTTGTCTGATATTGAATTGAGGTCGCTGGCTTACGCAATGGGTCATTCAGTAGAAACCTTGCGCCTGATGTACGAGCGTTGTACTCCTATGGAGAAACGACGACCAATTGAAGAAGCTATAGCACAGCGTTTATTTGCCCCTTGTGAGCCGCAAAGTCAAAGTCTGCCGTTGAATTTAGGGGTGAATGAATTGGTACAGATGGCAATACAGTTAAAACCAATTGAGCGGCAACAGCTGATTGCTAGGTTGCAAAGCGTTACGTGAACCTGGCTTTTTAGTTTGCTACAAGCGGAAGCTAAGTGTTCTAGAAATACCACGTATTTGGGGTTCAGCCGGGATACCCGCAAAATGGGACACGTTGTAAAGTTCTGTAACGGATATCAAGCCAAACCCTTGATATACGGTTGTTTCAATCCCAAGCTTTACTTTATTCTTCCAGTTGAAACATTCCCAAAAATGATTGTTTATGGGCAAGCTTGAGGCACTCAAAGGGGTGAAGAGTTGATTTTATCGTGCAAAATTTTGATTGCATAGTATCATTTATGGGCAAGTTAGTAAATCGATAAAACACGCTCTGCAACATTAATTTACAACGTGTCCTATTTTACGGGTATCCCGGCTGAACCCCATTTAGGTTTACTTCTGCTCGGATTCGTTGAGCAACTTTTCTAAGTCACTCAATAGCTTCTCCAACTTCTTGCGTTTTTTATCGTCTTTCCACAACTGAGCTTGTTGTAAACGCTTGCCTATTTCTGCATAGCGGTTGCTCAAGGCTTTTTCTGGTGTTGCTTCTGGCGTTGTCTCTGCTAATTGTAGTTGCTTGATTAATTCCTTGATTTGAGTTAACGAGAGATTTTGAGCAATTGCTGAGGAGAGAATATCAGCACGCTTTTGCTTGTCTTTGACTCGTGCTATTGTTCGTGCCTTTGTAAATTCCAGCTGACCCTGGCGCAATACTTCTAGTACGTCTGACGGCAAAGAGAGCAACGGCAAGCGGCTTGTACGGAAACTTTCCGCATTAAATCTACCAATGCCTGCCAAGAGAGATTCAATTTCTTCAAGTTGACGGGAAACGTTTCCCGTCAATTCCAAATCACGTTTTTTAGCATTGGCAGCAACGTTTAGAATCGATTTTACGTCTTCAGTGCTGACATCCAGATTTATCGCCAGCAGTTCTAGTATCGCTTCCACTTCTTCTACTGGGTTGAGGTCTTCGCGCTGCAAGTTTTCAAGTAACGCGATTTGCAGAGCTTGCCGATCGCTCAGTTCTTTACTGACAATTGGGACTTCAGCTAATCCAGCCGACTTTCCTGCCCTCAGTCGCCTTTCTCCAGCAATTAATTCATATTCTCCATTGCCGAGCGGACGGACTAACAAGGGTTCTAAAATCCCGTGTTCGCGTACCGACTGCACAAGCTGTGACATTTTTTCGGGGTCGAACCAACGCCGTGGTTGTTTTTTGGCAACTCGAATTTTGTGGATGAAAATGGTAGTAACAGCAGATGCCTCCACATCCATAGTTAATAAATCTTCAACGCCACGCATCTTAGGGACTTCCAGGCGTTTTTTTGTCATTACAGCTTCTCCATACCTTGGGCAATCTTCTTTAAAACTGTAATTGCTGAATGCTTTGGAGCATAAACTGCTAGAGGTTGACGACTCATTGCAGCATCAGCAAATGCAGTGGCGCGAGGAATAGCGGGATATACCTTAGCAAGGGATGATAACTGTTGTTCTAGAGCTTCCAGGATTAGTTTATCTTGATTGGCATTGCTGTAAAGTGTAGGAACAATGCCTGCGATCGCCAGCTTAGGATTAACGTGTTTTCGCACCTGTTTAATTGTATCGAGTAGCAATTCCGTGCCCTTGAAAGCTTTGAAGTGAGTTTGGATCGGAATTAAAACATGGGTTCCTGCTGTCAAAGCTAAAATGCTCAACACTCCCAAGGATGGCGGACAGTCGATGAGGATAAAATCATATTGATTGCGTATAGGTTCTAAAGCTTGCTTGAGACGAGTTTCCCTCGCCATCACGCTAGCTAATTGTAGTTCCACCCCACTAAGCGAAATATTAGCTGGTAATAAATCCATGCCATGCAAATCGCGTTGAATTGGTAATGGCGTTTCTTCATTGAGAATGACATCACCAATAATTTGTTCAAGTTCGTGTGGTTCTAGACCCATAAAGGTTGTAAGGCTTCCCTGTGGGTCCATGTCGATGAGAAGCGTTTTATGTTTCTTCAGGTGTAGTTGGTAGCCGAGGTTCATGGTGAGGCTCGTTTTCATGACTCCACCGGCTTGGTTGAATACTGCGATGACTTTAGTCACGGGTGTCAGGTAAGCTTGTTATTCTGTTTTACAGCATAGTTTAGGTTGAATAAATCAAATTGGGAAACTTCTGTGACAAATTTTGTCCAAAATAGTACTGACACCAAAACTCAGCAACTTCCAGCAGCATAGGAACAGATTCGGGAATCAAACCTGTGCCATATTGAGGCTTATAGCCTTCTATGAATTCTCTAGCTAATCTATAAGCATAGTAGGGAAAATCCTGATCAACAAAACAGCGTATAGCATACTCTAGTTTGAGCAGTTCACCGCTCTTGACAAAACGTACAGTAGTCCAAGAGACATTACGGTAATCGTCTCCTTGCAACTCATCGATTTGTCTCAACAGCTTACATAGGAATTGTTTCCCATCAGAAGTGGGGGTTTCCAGGTAACGCTCCATCTGAGTAATGGCATCAGCAATCAGAGTTTTGTTCTGCTCCCATTCTTCAGTACTGAGATGACTGGCACAGTCAGCATCGTTTATTTGCTGCTGAACCAGTTTTGACATGTAAAGAGCAAATTGCTCTGCGGCAACTTCATCTTGGGTGTCCACCGAGATACGTGCAAAAAGAGACACGTTGTAAATAAATATTGCAAACAAGGCATTGTAGATTTACTAACTTGCCCAAAAATGATAGATGATGATTAAATTTTTGCACGGTAAAACCAAGCTTTCACCCCTTTTAGCTCCTAACACTTGCCCATAAATGACCCATTTAGGGAATGTCTTCATCTGAATAGTCAAGTTTCGGTTGAGGCTGAAACGACGGTAAACCAAGGTTTTTGACAATTTACTTTACAAAACTTTACAACGTGTCCCAATTTGCACGTATCTCGGCGGATACCCTTTTATGGGTCTTGCCTTCAACAGATTTACAGCAATTTGATATCAAACCCGCCACAAAGATAGTAAAGTGTAAAAATGTAAAGAATAATATTTAAAGATGGCAGCATATTCAATTGACTTACGACAAAAGATATTGAGTGCGTGGCAAAACAAAGAAGGCAGCCA
>NZ_DASQZC010000333.1:0-4011 GCF_035638895.1 Nostoc sp.
TTAATACCTGTGCTTTAGCTAAATCTAGTTCAGATGTAAGGTTAGATAAATATTTTTTTTGTTCGTTTTTAATCTGTTGTTTTAAACTAACCGTTTCCTGTTCTAATTCATAATTTATTTTTTTAGCTTCTTGAATAAGATTTTCAGCCTCTTGTTTAGCGGTGGCTAGCTGATTTTGCAATTTTTCCATTCCCTGTAATTGTTGCATAGCCCTATCAACAATTTCACGAATTACCACTCGTCGCAGGAGCCAAAATAAAGCAATGATTGCGACTGGAAATAGACTTAATATAACTAGCCAGACATTGAGTAAGATAGTTGTCCGGCTAAAAGCGCTATTAAAATCAGATTGGATTTGCTGTTGAATTCGCTTTTCCGCTCTTAGTCGCGTTAATTCTTCCCGTTCCTGATTCGATAACACCAAAGCAGGAGTTAGTGCTGGGGAAGGTGATGGTGCAGATTGTCCACTGGCAATTCCAGGGGACAGCAGTAAGGGTAAAAAGACAATAGTGCTTTTTACAATTAAAGCGAAAACAGCTTGATTTTTGCTCTTCATAACAACCATCTCAGTCTGTTGGTCAGTTTTTGAAGCGGCGTGCCTCTCTCCAATCTATAACAGAATTAAGTAGTAAAATGTTGTAGAAGGAGTGGAAAATGCTGAACAATCCTTAACTAATCTCTTCCTTCGCCCTTACTGTACGTACAACTTCAGTCGTGGAGCGCAGTCAAGTTTTTAACATTTTTTAGAGATACCATTATAACATTACTATGTGAAAACCAAGTACCACAAACAATAATTTATCAACCTCTAAAAGACAGATTGTAGCAAAATCGGCGCTTTCTCAGAGCATTCATCGAACTAAGTTCGGACTTTATTTCTACAGATAGCAGTATGCAAAGTGTCAGATGTGCGAAGTACGTACTAACATTAGATTATCTAAGATAAGCAGATTCCTTGTCCTACAACTAACTTAACAAAGGCGGTAGAAAATGGGTCGGTTAAATCCTTATACACTGCAATTGCAGATTACCCGAATGTTTGAGCAAGGGCAATCATTTTTTGCGACAACCAAGGTACAGGAATGGTTGAAAGAACGCAAACATAATCCAGAAGATTATGACATTCTTTTCCATAAAAAACCCGCGCCTCCTGGTTCCAAAGAAGTGATGGTAGTGGAAATTGAATTACGCCGCAAAGATGGACAACCGGTAGATCCTTGGTTGCAAGAACAAGCAAATCTCCATGCCTAATTTTAAGAACTAGCAATTTTCAATTTAAATTCATATTATCTTAACAGAATTTATCAAAAAAGAGCGTTTTAAATTGCGGGACGCTCTTTGTTATCTTTTATTTAGGGAGATTATATATTATTTGTACGATCGCCCATATCAAAAACATTAAATTCAATCCCTTCTAACTTTAGCCTCAAAGCCTCTAATAAGAGGTTTATCCTTTCTTCAATAAACATTGTTAGGGCATTTTTAGGAAGTGCATCAGCTCTTGACCATTCAAGAATAATCGTTGGTATAAGATGAGAGTGTAGCACTGTTTCTAAACCAGGATCGTCATATTCTTTGAGATAATCTAATGGATTTTTATCGCTAATTTTCAAATTAGTTATTTGAGACAAATAGGCAATATTCATCAAGCTGTCACATTCTATTTGACTAGCAATGCCACTTTGCTTAATAAAGTTAACTGGAAATATATGATGTAAGTTAGGCTTATCTGTTAGCAAATAATAAACATTAGACAAAACATCTCTATGAGGTTTTGCCCAATCTTGCGGCTTGTGGTTTGCATAAAGTGATAGTATTGCTCTGGATAAGCGACCTTTATAACTGTAGAAAGATTTTCTTATCGAATTCTTATCAATATCAAATTTATTGAATGAGTAAGTACTATTAGCTTTTTGTTGATTAACAAAGTATATATGTTCCCAGAGGTGAGTAGTGTTTGTTAGTAAATCTACATTATGAAAACTATAATACCAAAAATATTTATTTAAAAAACTATAATCTGGTTTATCATTCCGATAAAAGTATGCTGTAATAGTCAGGTATAAATATCGGTAAGGGATTAATCTTCCACCTTTAATATGCAAAATATTATCAAAGAAATCAAAAGTTTTCGCAACGGCTATTTTAAAATTAGACCATACAGCTTCAATATGTTCTGTTTTTAGCTTATTAAGATACATATCAGTAATATTTTGTATCCCAGCTTCGGGAAATTCAAGTTTTACTACTACAGCTAGCATCTGGAGCAATGTCCAATTATCAATATTGGCATATTGACTACTAGAAATAGTTTTTTTAAATTTCTCGAATAATTCCCGGAGATAAAAACCAGAGATATTATTTATCTTATTTTCAGAACGAAAAGTCTTAGCAACCACAATATCAAAGATATCCAAGGGTTTGCCAGCTTGATTAATCCGCTCAAATATTTGACACACTTCTGCAACTTCAATACCGCGTAATTCAATAAAGGAAATTTTGTAATTAGCAAAAACCTCCCTAATTCTCCTCAATTGTTGCATATAAGGATGATCGAATTCTCCATTAACATTTGCATAAATACTTTTTTCTACTTTTATATAATCTTTAATTATTTCTATTAAGCTGACAATTAGTTTATCTTGATAACGTTTTTTTCTCCCAGTATTTGCTTTAATATGGCCATCTTTGTCATCAATCTCGTCCCAAAACAAGAACCTTTTTGCATAGCTTGTGTCATCAGTAGCATCAGTAAGTTCAATAGTCAAATCTATATATAGTGTTGGATTAAAATTTTCATTTTTAGCAATGTTACCACCATATATTGATGTTAGGAGAGAAGTTGTTCTTTGTTGTCCATCTAAAATGTATTGGTATTCATTAGAGTGAAAATCATCAGCAAACTTGATACCACCTATTTCTCTATGACTTTCTAGCTTGGTGTTAGTTTTCCAAATTAGAATACTTCCTAAAGGGTAAAACTTATAAATACTATCCCAAAGTTTTTTAACATTCTCTTTCTCCCACACAACATCTCGTTGAAAAGTTGGAATTTGATACCTTTTAGCTAGGAGATTTTCTAAATAGGTAGTAATACTGTGACCATCTGGCTTAATGCGATCAGCGTATGTAAACATTAAATTGACCTTACCTAACTTTGAGTAAATATCAAGATTGGCGTGTGAATTTAACTTATTTTAGTAAAATTCCATACAAGGCTAACTGATATTTAATTAAGTGGCAAGTCAGATTTTAGAAAATTTCTGCAACCTTTCTTCCATACCAACGTTGCCCTGTAAACCTCCTGTGTGTAATAGCAACAATGAGTCGCCTCTACAAAAAAATCCCTGCTTTAGTAAATCCATTACTCCGTAAAACATTTTGGCGGTATATACGTAATCAAGGGGTACGCCATGTTCCTGTATGAACTGTTGGCTGAAAAGTAGCAACTTGTTGTTCACCTTTGCATAGCCGCCGAAGTGGTAATCACATACCAATTCCCAGGAAGCGGGAGAACTATATGGCGAGGGTAAATCAGAGGCGAGGTAATTTGTCAACAAACTTTCGATTTCTTGGGAGAGAAATGCCCCATTTTTTAGAACAGGAAAAGCGATCGCTCTTTGTCTTTCATGCAACGAAAGCGCAATACCTGCTAGTGTGGTAGCTGTACCGCAGGCTACGCATATATGATCAAATGCGTAGGCGTAGCCAGCCGTAGGCATTGCATCAGCAATTATCTCTGTACAGCCGCGCACACCATTTAAATTACTCCCGCCTTCGGGAATGATAAACACCTCGCCGAAACGTTGTTGCAGATATTCCTTTAACTCTGGTGTGTTGCGCTGTCGATACATCTCGCGGTTAAGATAGACAAGCTGCATACCCTGTTGTACAGCAAAACTCAGCGTAGGATTCAACGGTAGCCTCTCTTCTCCACGAATTACACCAATGGTATGAAAACCGAAAAGATTACCAGCCGCCGCAGTTGCATAGATGTGATTGGAATAAGCA
>NZ_DASQZC010000334.1:0-1695 GCF_035638895.1 Nostoc sp.
ACATCTACTTCTTAATTGAATTTAACAACAAATTAGTAGTAATGATTCAGTGGGCATGGAACTATTTCACCCGTAATCGCGGTGCAAGATTGATTACAGGACAAGAGTCGCTCACGGAGTTTGTAATTAGCGATCGCAACAATTACACATCAGCCGAGAATAAACAGCCAGTAAATGTCTAATTAGGAATTTGTCATTAGTTATTCTCCCCCTGCTCCCCCTGCCTCCCCTGCTCCCCCTGCTCCCTCATCCCCACTCCCCACTCCCCGCCCTCATAAATTAGCAGTAAGCTATTTTAGGGCGTTTTTCATATTTACATAATGGCAACTATTAACAACAACTACCTGAAACTGAAAGCGGGTTATCTGTTTCCAGAAATTGCTCGGCGGGTGAATGCCTTTGCTGAAGCGAATCCTGATGCTAAGGTTATTCGACTAGGCATTGGTGATGTCACCGAACCTCTGCCGGAGGCTTGCCGCACAGCTATGATAAAGGCTGTGGAAGAAATGAGCGATCGCAATACCTTCAAAGGCTACGGGCCAGAGCAAGGCTACGCCTGGTTACGGGAGAAAATTGCTACTCAAGATTTCCAAGCACGGGGAGCCGATATAGATGCTTCGGAAATCTTTATCTCCGACGGTTCCAAGTGCGACACCGGCAATATTCTAGAAATCTTTGGACATGACAACATAATTGCCGTTACTGATCCCGTTTATCCCGTATATGTAGACACTAACGTTATGGTGGGAAATACGGGAGATATCAACGATAAAGGCGAGTTTGAAGGCTTAGTTTATCTGCCAATTACAGCTGATAACAACTTCACCGCCGAGATTCCCTCAAAGAAAGTCGATTTAATTTATCTCTGCTTTCCTAATAACCCCACTGGCGCAACTGCAACCAAGGAATATTTAAAGGCATGGGTGGATTATGCCAAAGCTAATAACTCGATTATTTTCTTTGATGCAGCCTACGAAGCTTATATTACCGATCCGTCGCTTCCTCACTCAATTTATGAAATTGAAGGTGCAAGAGAAGTTGCGATCGAGTTTCGGTCTTTTTCTAAAAATGCAGGTTTTACAGGAACTCGTTGCGCGTTAACTGTGGTACCGAAGACACTCACAGCAAAAGCCGCCGATGGTTCCGATGTGGAACTGTGGAAACTTTGGAATCGTCGCCAGTCTACCAAGTTTAATGGTGTTTCTTACATCGTCCAACGGGGAGCCGAAGCGGTTTACTCTGAAGAAGGACAGGCACAAATTAAGGGATTGGTTAGTTTCTATCTAGAAAACGCCAAAATCATCCACGAAAAACTCACAGCCGCCGGATTATCAGTTTATGGAGGTGTGAATGCACCTTACGTTTGGGTGAAAACTCCTAATGGTTTATCCAGTTGGGAATTCTTTGATAAGTTGCTGCAAACTGTCAACGTTGTGGGGACACCTGGTTCTGGCTTTGGTGCTGCGGGTGAAGGTTACTTCCGCATTTCGGCCTTTAACAGCCGGGAGAATGTCGAAGAGGCGATGAAGCGAATTACCGAGAATTTTAAGGTGTAAGCGATCGCTTTTAGCCGCTTTTGTTAAACTCATTCTATTAATCTAAAGGTTACGGTGGGCTATATTATCCACCGCAACCTGATAGATATTGAATTTTGAATTTTGAATTGGAGTGAAGCGACGTGACTGCTGCTATCCC
>NZ_DASQZC010000335.1:0-2449 GCF_035638895.1 Nostoc sp.
ATCGTGGATGAAATTTTACCTATTTATGTGAGAAAAATCCAAGCAGCTACTGTATCATTATCCAACTACGATTTAGTATATTTTTTTGGCATCTATAATTTTTCTTCTTAGCTGTTATGACCTTCCGCCCTGATTCTACCCTTAGCTTAGTTTCTCCTAGTATTAGCGATGTTTGCCAACAAGTCGCCCCTTTAAAACTGGGAATTATGGCTTCTGGGAATGGCAGCAATTTTGATGTAGTTGCTCAAGCTATCCAAGATGGGCAGCTAAATGCCCAAATTCAAGTTTTAATTTACAATAACCCCTCGGCGAAAGCAGCCGTAAGAGCAGC
The DNA here is from genome assembly GCF_035638895.1 of Nostoc sp. Taxonomy (GTDB): domain Bacteria; phylum Cyanobacteriota; class Cyanobacteriia; order Cyanobacteriales; family Nostocaceae; genus Nostoc. The sequence goes on from NZ_DASQZC010000335.1 coordinate 332, forward strand.
TAATCGAGGTGTAGAAGCTGTTTTATTGAATCACCGCAACTATAAAAGCAGAGAAGAATTCGATGATAAAATTGTGCAGACATTGCACCACTACGATGTGGAATGGGTGATTTTGGCAGGTTGGATGCGATTGTTAACGTCAGTTTTCATCGATGCCTTTCCTGATAAAATTATCAATATCCATCCTAGTTTGTTACCTAGTTTTAAGGGAATCCATGCTGTAGAACAAGCCTTAGCATCTGGGGTAAAAATCACTGGTTGTACAGCGCATATAGCTTATTTAGAAATGGACAGTGGCCCAATATTGATGCAAGCCGCAGTACCAGTATTGCCGGATGATACAGCAGAAACACTCCACGCCAGGATTCAAATTCAGGAACATCGAATTTTACCATTAGCGATCGCTCTAGCAGCTTCTTCGTCAAAAACTACACTAAGCGTAACGTCACTTACCTAAACTGGATTTAGATACCCGACTTCTTCAAGAAGTCGGGTATCTGGGCGGCAACATCAACATTACAAAGCTATTCACCAGAATTCGCTTCAGTAGCTTGATACGCTTGTAGGAGCCTAGCATGATCGAGAGTAAATCCTACTTGCATGGCTATTTGGGCAAATAAATCAATCTCAGGCTGTTGCCAATCACGGGGGCCAGAACACTGATGTGCAACTAACAAACCAAATAGCTGGTCATCTTTGATAATAGGTGCTACTAAATTTGCTTTCACGCCAAAGGATTCGAGCAGGTTAATGTGACAATCAGCCAAACCGTCCTCGTAAATGTTGTTTGTTGCTACAACACGACCAGCCTGGTACTTTTCTATATAGTTTTCAGTGAAACAAGGGTCGTAAATTTTAGACCGCAAAACTTTGGGATAACCTGGAACTACTGATTCAGCAATTATAATTCCGAACCAATTAGCGTAAAAGCTATAAACCAATACTCGGTCAACACTCAGTCCTTTGCGAACCTCTTCCACAGCAGTTTTGATGACATCCTCTTCTTTGAGCGATTGGCGGATGCTGCGGGTAATATCCACCAGTAACTGACTTCGCCTACTTTCAGCTTCGATTCGTTGCAAAAGTCTTGCATGGTCGAGAGCAAATCCCACTTGCATCGCTATTTGGCCAAATAAATCAATCTCAGATTGTTGCCAATCACGAGGTTTAGAACACTGATGTGCAATTAATAAACCAAATAGCTGTTCATCTTTAAGAATGGGGGCTACCAAATTTGCTTTGACAGCAAAGGATTCGAGTAAGTTAATCTGATAATCAGCTAAACCAGCTTCGTAAATGTTGTTTATTGCTAAAACGCGACCAGACTGATAATCTTCTACATAGCCTTGACCAAAATATAGGTCTTGGATTTCAGATCGCAGAACTTTTGGATAGGTGAGAACAACTGATTCGGCAATCACAGTTCCAGAGTAATTAGCATTAAAGCTATAAACCATCACTCGGTCAGTACTCAGTACTTTACGAACCTCTTCTACAGTGGTTTTCAGGACATCCTCTTCGTTGAGCGATTGGCGAATGCTGCCGATAGTATCCGCCAGCAATTGACTTTGCACATTCTCAGCCTCGATTCGTTGCACGAGTCTGGCATGGTCGAGAGCAAATCCCACTTCCATCGCTATTTGGGCACATAAATCAATCTCAGACTGTTGCCAATCACGGGGTCTAGAGCATTGATGTGCAACTAATAAGCCAAAGAGCTGTTCATCTTTGAGAATGGGTGCGACCAAATTTGCTTTCACACCAAAGGATTCGAGCAGGTTAATATGACAATCACGAAAACCAGCTTCATAAATGTTATTCGTGGCTTGAACGCGACCAGACTGATACTTTTCTACATAGTCCTGAGCGAAACATGGGTCTTGCACTTCAGACCGCAAAACTTTGGGATAGCCTGGAACTACTGATTCTGCAATCACTGTTCCAGACCAATCAGCGCTAAAGCTATAAACTAGCACTCGGTCACTACTCAGTGCTTTACGAACCTCTTCCACGGTGGTTTTAATGACATCCTCTTCGTTAAGCGATTGGCGAATGCTGCGGGTAATTTCTACAAATACCTGAGCTGTATCCGCCTTCGTATCAACCTGTTCTAGAAGT
>NZ_DASQZC010000336.1:0-15303 GCF_035638895.1 Nostoc sp.
TGCGATCGCTCTAAATCATACCCAAAAATCGGAGTGCGATCGCTTGCTTTATCCTACTGCAAATTCATTCTCTCAGCTTTCCCATATAAGGATTCATCGCGCTTCTAGCCAAACCTGTAAATCGGCCAAACTAGTAAAATCTAACAGTGCTTCACTCAAATCTTCCAGCACAGGCAAAGGTAAACCAGAAATTGAGGAGCGTATTTCCTCAGAAAGTTCTCCAAATCGCTTAGTCAATTGCCGGAGAATAAGATTAGCTGTTGCTTCCTCACGTCCCTCCTCGCGTCCTTCTTCCTTAATTTCTCGGTAAACTCGCGTTTCCTTCAGCGTGATTCCTAACATAGACTCTACCTCCGCTTGAGTTAATTGTTCAAATCTGTATACCATGATCGTCGTTATTAATTCAATTATGGCGCGACTCGATGGTGATAGCACTTCTTGAGCAGTTCTTGTTAACAAATACCTTGCTTCTTCTGGTGCTTGTTCTTCATCCACTGTAGTTAATACCATCAGCGCCACCCATAGAGGTAATTGACGAATATCCCCTAATTGATCTAAATACACCCGATGTACTTGTCCGCCGTTCAGCAATGAACGATGAGGATAAATATCGCTTTGTTCAATACTGCGTGACGGGTAAATTATCACTGCTTGCCAGTCGCTAAATCTGGCACGGTTGCGGTAGAAATATAACGAAGATTCAGCCCATACTCTCTCATAAAGTTGTTCATCTTTCTGGAACTGCACCTCGCAAAAATATACAACTCCAGCACCATCAGTTTCAGGTGGTAGAAATACTCCGTCAATTTCAAATTTTGGTTCTTTAACGGCGACTGAATCAAAACGATAACTATCTGCATTATTTGGAGGATTTGCCAGTAGTTCAAACAGCAAGGTGGGAGACTGTTGAAACAGTTTGTAAAATATTGAATCTCGACGCATGAAAGCATTTTACAAATTTTTTATAAGAAGAATTCAGAACCCAGGAGCGGAGCCGGAGACGCTCCGCCGAAGCGTCAGAATTCAGTATAGAATTGCCCCAAAATATGATTATGGTGCTAATCTTGCCTTACCTAAACGTTGCTTTTCGTACCATTGTGCGATCGCAGGTACCCAATCTTCAAAATGAGGCCACATCATTTCACACAACTTTTGAATTTCAAGTTGAGCATCTTTCTTATTTCTCAGGTCACAAAAATGCAAGAAAGACCTTAAATTGAAGCTAACTACAAAATGCTGGCGATAATCAAAAGGTACTTTACCCCTTGCGTGTTCTTCAGACATTCCACCCTCAAAATCAGCTTTATATCGTTTAGCTGCTTCTAGACACCACTGCAAATCTGCTGCTCGTTGCTCAGGTGAATAATGGTACTTTTTTCCTTGTCTATCAGTGTAATAACCAACGGGACGTAAGTAAAAAACATCTTCTATGTCTTTCTTGCCTTCTACTACGTCAATAAATTGGTTGCCTGTGTACCTAAAAGACTGAACATCAAATGATACTCCTACCCGATGAGTACGAGCCTGCTGCATGACACTGTGAGGAAAGTAGCCACAGTTAAAAACAATCTGGGGATGCTCTAGAGGCCCATAGTGTCCTCTCTCACCCGCTAAAAGTCGCTTAACAATAACTTCGCCGCTTTGTGACTCCGAGGGCCAAGAGTCGCGCTCATCATACACGAACCCATCGGTATAGTCTTGGTGCATCGCGGCATAAATCACCTGCTGCGGGTTTGGTGTTTTGGCAATAACCTCTACTCGAAATCGATGCATTAGCTTATGGGGAATGGATTGGTAATTGAGATTGCTTACGCAGAAGGAGCGGAGCCTGTTTGTTATACATAGCTTTTAACTCGATCCACGATCATATCTCTGGTTGGGACTTCTACTTAAGCAGATTAAGATACTTTACAAATATTAATAAACTTGTTACAGTTGTTTACATAAAGAGAAGACAGGGAAAAATCCATGCGTACAAACACTGCTATAATTGACGACCAAGGCAAACTGAATAACTTTGCGATCGAGCCAAAGGTTTATATAGATGAGCAAGGCGATCGCACTGGTTTCACTCCCTATGCAGAAATGCTCAATGGTCGTTTAGCAATGATTGGTTTTGTCTCTCTAATAGCATTAGAAGTATTGACAGGACACGGTATCGTTGGTGTTTTGGCAAGTCTGTAAAAACTAATTTCTATAACTTAATTCTCAACAAATATTAAGAGACGGTAAATTTACCGTCTCTTAATTTATGGAAAAGTTAGTGCTAGAGCAATACAGTTCAGTTAAGCTTTTTTCTCTCCCTCTGCCTCCCCTACTCCTCCTGCCTGCCTTAACAGATAAATTTGCTTAACCCAAGCGTATTGAGTGGTAGAGTAAAAATATACTGATAGCAAAAGCCGTTATCAGCGTAAAAATATTGGGTGAACTATGGCTTTAACTGCTTCAACTATGTTGCCATTAGGCACAAAAGCACCAGATTTTCATCTACCGGAAGTAGTATCTGGAAAGGCAACTTCACTTTCCACCTTCGCAGATAAAAAAGCGTTGTTGGTAATGTTTATTTGTCGGCATTGCCCATTTGTAAAGCACATTCAACAAGAATTAGTGCAGTTAGGAAAAGATTATTTTACAGGTGATTTAGCGATCGTTGCCATTAGTGCTAACGATGCACAAAATTACCCAGATGATGCGCCAGAGTCGTTACAAGCATTTGCAACAGAACAAGGGTTTAATTTTACCTTATGTTACGACGAGAGCCAGGAAACTGCAAAGGCTTATACCGCAGCTTGCACACCTGATTTTTTTGTATTTGATGAGCAACGGCAACTTGTTTATCGGGGACAATTAGATGATAGCCGCCCCAGTAATGGTAAACCCGTAACAGGCGCAGATTTACGTGCAGCCATTGAAGCAGTGCTGGCGGGTAAAGCTGTTACAAGCGACCAAAAGCCGAGTGTTGGTTGCAATATTAAATGGAAACCTGGAAACCAACCCAGTTATTTTGGTTGAAAGGGATTTGGAATTGAGCATTAGGGATGGGGGAGCCACTGCGGTCTTCTCCCAAGGGGAGACGCCAAGGGCGATGGGGTTTCCCCAAGACCGCAGTGGCGTCATAGGGCATTGAGTATTGGTAAAACTTTTCTCTACTCCCTACTCCCCATAACCATCAATGTTTAATTTCCAAATTCAGTATGTAGCACCCTAGTTGAACTTTTTCTGCCCATAATTCATATTCCAGACGCAAATGTTCTGGCAAGGGATGTCCGTTGAGAATTAGGCTACTAGTAAAATTTCGTAAACGAATAGGATTGTTAGGTTGCAACGACTCAGTTGGCAACCAATAGCGACTAATGCCATAAACGCCCCGTTCCCAAAAGTGACGGTAACTCACTTGAGCGTTACCTTGCATAGTCATGATGACTCGGTAAGGGGAAATCTCCAGCCACAAAATTCTAGGACTATTAGGAGCGTAAGCTTTGCTCTTACTTTGAGGAAGTGTATCCTCTGGACTTACCACACTCTCTACTTCACAGCTAATTAGAGGCGGTGCGGTCAGCAGCAAATGGAATCTATCAGTATCTTTTTGATACAATGTCGCGGCAGTTTCCACAACAGACCAGATTGGTAGGTCAGTGGAAATAAGTGATAAGCACACGGGCTTGCGGTGATGGGTCAGCATGGGAGCGATAAGGGCTAAAAGCTATTGAACAAAGTGAAATGAACACACTAGGCAGTCTAATAGGTCAGAGTAAGAAACTAAATAGTAAAACAGGCTTAATATTAATGAATTCGCTGATTTGTTAAGCTACACAGATACCAATAGAAACAGGTAGAATGTCAGCTTAGACAGCAAAAAGGTTACTTTCTCTAGAGAGAGCTAATTCGTAAGTAAAGCTTGTAAATATTCTAAGGCTATAGCCTCAAAACAGTGGGAGTCTTTTTAGATGCTAAGAAACCTTCGTGAGAGAGACTTGCCGTAGATTTGAGTAAGTTTCATACAGCAAAAAGCAACAGGATACTAGGCAGGAAGTCACCAGCAGCGATTTTGTTTGTTGCTGCTGAACTTCAGGTGTATTCAAAAGCCAGTGTATCCTAATGTCACCTTCTGTTATAACCGTAGAAACTCACGAAGACCTTTCTCACAAGTTAAATTAGTCAATGGCCCCGTTTTAGCTGCTTTTACGGGGTGACATCCGGGTGGTTGTATTACCATCGTCTAATGTTGGGCGCTCTAACCGAAATTTTGTAACTTCTTTTAAAAGGAGAACTCCGCAGCACTCTTAGTTGTTTTCAAGCTCGACAAAAGGACTTTTCAAATATCCTCTAAACCTTATCGAATTACTGTAATTTTGAGTATTTGTACTCGATCATATATATTTTGCAAAAATTAACGCTATGAAATTTTTTACCCCAGATGAATCGTACTAAGTTCTGGGCTACATGTAATCCTCATGAAGCGATGACACGACAAGCGAACAAATCAATCAAGCAAATATTTTATCCCGGTTATGGGGTGCATCAAAATCAATCAGTGGCCCTTTGGGTACAATGCGAGTTGGGTTAACTTGGGGATGGCTTTTATAATAATGCCGCTTGATGTGGTCAAGGTTGCAAGTTTCTTTAACTCCCGGCAGTTGGTAAAGTTCTTTGAGATAATTCCACAGATTCGGATAATCTACAATTCTGCGTAAGTTGCATTTGAAATGCACATAATAAACTACATCGAAACGAAACAGAGTAGTGAACATACACCAGTCCGCCTCAGTAATTTGATTTCCGCAAAGATAGCGTTGATTTCCCAATACTTTTTCCCAGTAGTCGAGAGCAGTGAATAATTCGGTTACTGCTTCATCATAAGCCGACTGAGTGGTAGCAAATCCCGCCCGGTAGACACCGTTATTTATTGGTTGATAAATTGTATCAATTGTCTCGTCAATTACTTTTTGTAAATGTTCTGGATAAAAGTTGATATTTTGTTTGGCGAAAGCATTGAATTCTGTATCAAACATCTGAATGATTTCGCGGGATTCATTATTGACAATTGTCCCATTTTGGATATCCCATAAAACTGGAACTGTCACCCGACCACTATAGTTAGGGTCAGCTTTTAGATAAAGTTGCCAAAGATATTGAGTGCCGTTGACTGTATCGGGAATGCACCCCGGTTCATCGCCAAATTCCCAGCTATTTTGATCGATTTCTGCGGCAACGACTGATAACCCAATGACGTCTTGGAGTCCTTTCAATTGGCGGAGAATGGCGGTGCGACATGCCCAAGGGCAAGCCCAAGAAATATAGAGATGATAGCGCCCTGCTTCAGCTTTCAAGCCACTAGAACCATCAGATGTAATGTGGTTGCGGAAAGTAGTTGATGGACGGATAAATTTACCTTCTGAGTCTTCTTGATCTCTTTGAGATATCCATTGACCATCCTTAAGAATTCCCAAACCCATAATTTATCTCCTTAGTTATTAGTCAACAGTCAAAAATTTAAAACTTTTGACTTTTGACTTGTGACTATTCAGCGTTGAGGATTTTTGGTACTTTGAAAAATTCGCCTTCTTGTTCAGGCGCACTGTTGAGGATGCTTTCTCGGTCAGGATAGGGTTGCAATTTATCCTCTCGTGTGATGTTGCTGACATCAATTGCCCGCGTTGTTGGGGGCACATTGCTAACATCAAGTTCATCCAACTGTTGAATATAATCCAGAATACTTCCTAACTGAGTAGTGAATTGTTTTTCTTCTTCGGGAGTTAATTCTAAACGAGCAAGATTAGCTACTTTATGAACTTGTTCTTGGTCAATCATATTTTTTTAGTTAGGAGTTAAGAAAGATAGCATTAATCGCGTCTATTAGGAGAGACGCGATTAATCGCGTCTGTACAAGAGTTAGGAGTGAATGATTCATAATTCCTAACCCATCACTTTTAGAAGAATACGTCAATTTGCGATCGCCCGGTGGTTTTCAACCAGTTTTGAGCTTCGATGTAGTTATTGGGAGCCATGCGAACAGCTCGAATCCAATAGTCTGCGGCTTGGTCAAACAGTGCTTCGCCAGCCTCATTATCTCCAGCTTCTTTCTCTTTTTCGCCTTGGTAGTGATAAATCACAGCGATGTTGTTCAAAGCTTGGGGCATCCGTGGGTTTAACTCGACTGCCTGGTGATACAGTTCTAAAGCTTTGTTATGATCGCCATTGCTGGCATAGATTAGCCCCATATTGTAGAGAATATAGCCGCGATCGTTGGTATCATCCTCTAGTGTTAGAGCTTCTTCATAATATTCCAATGCTTCAGCATATTCCCCTTCTGCTTGGGCTGACATGCCATCTCGATAATAAACAAACGCTTCTTTAGCTTTTTTGTTGGTTGGCAGGATCTTCAGGATGATATCTGCCATCACTGTAAAGGATTTGTCAACAAAATTATCGTTCTTTTGTGTTCTTGGCATAGTAGTCTCTGGGGATTGGAGATTGCGGATTGGGGACTGGGTATTAGGTATTGGAAATCTTCCCTCTTCGTCTAATCCCCAGTCCACTCAATAGCTAATTTAACTGATTTGTGGGTGCATTCTTCTCACTGAGTGGGATGATGCACTCTGGACTATTATGCCGAGAATTGTTTACCAAGATGCTAACTGGATACGCAGTCATTGCTGGCGCTGGATAGGGACGCAATAGCTGCTGTAAGGTTTGGGGCGTTTGCACTTGGGAATCTAGCCATAAATCGTAATCTTCTGGCTCTAGAATCACTGGCATCCGCTCGTGGATAGGTTGGAGTAATTCGTTAGCTGCGGTTGTTAAAATTGTACAAGAGATTATTTCTTCGTTAGCAGGCGATCGCCATTTCTCCCACAAACCTGCAAAGGCGAAGGGTTGCCCATCTTGAAGGCGAAAATAAAATGGCTGCTTTTTGCCTTCTTGCCGTTGCCACTCATAAAAGCCATCAGCTATCACTAAACAGCGTCGATGCTTAAAAGCCGAACGAAAAGAAGGTTTTTCGGCAACAGTTTCAGCCCTAGCGTTAATCAGCTTTGCCCCCATCCCTGCATCTTTCGCCCATGACGGGATTAATCCCCAATACAACTGCTTAAATTCACGCTTTTCGCTTTCGGGATTTTGTAACACTGTTGCTACCATTTGCGTCGGTGCGATATTATATCCGCCTGCAAAATCCAGAACTGGCTCGACATCGAAAACTTGAGCTAAAGCTTCTGGTGACTGATTTAGAGTAAATCTTCCACACATACTTTTATTCTCGACCACTGACTAAATTAAACATGTCAATCTAGAAATGAATAATGTTTTTTATTTTTCCAGATAATTTTCTTTAGTACTTCTAAGCGAAATCTTCAAAAAAATCATCCGGTTTTGGGAAAATATTTTGGTAAGATATTGTATTTTGAACCTCTAATTTTCAACATATTCTTAACTGCATTTTAGCATGGAACTACTTCGTCTGTACGATTTTTTACCTTCTGGCAATGGTTATAAGATACGTCTTTTATTAACACAACTAGGTATGCCTTTTGAGAGGGTAGAGCTTAACATTTTGAAAGGTGAGACTCGAACACCAGAATTTTTAAGTAAAAATCCCAATGGAAAGATACCTATTATTGAAATCGAGCCAGGTAAATACTTGGCAGAATCAAATGCCATATTGGTATATCTAAGTGAAGGTACAGAATTTTTACCCTATGACCGCTTTTTACGAGCGCAGGTGCTGCAATGGTTATGTTTTGAACAGTATAGCCATGAACCTTTTATTGCTACATCAAGATTTTGGATTTCTATTTTAGGTAAAACTGAAGAATATAGTGAAGCTATAAAGCAAAAACGTGAAGCTGGTTATGCAGCACTTAACCTGATGGAAAAACACTTAAGTTCTCACACCTTTTTTGTAGGGGAGCGTTACACGATTGCTGATATCGCCTTGTTCGCGTACACTCATGTAGCTGATGAAGGTGGCTTTGATTTAACACAATTTCCTGCTATTCAAGCTTGGATAGAAACAGTCAAAGCTCAACCAAGCTATATCAGTATTACACAAGCATAAAAACTCGATTTTGCTTTTTTTTGTGTCTCTCGTTTCTTGGCTTTGCTAGAGGATATATTGGGTGGGACATTGCTTCACATTCAGCAGGAGGCATTTCCAATAAGGTTATTACTAAGCAGCTACTAGTAGTCTGTATTAATTTCTATCAGCTTTTGCCGAGAGGACAAACCTGATTTTATTCTGATATCAGATTTGGCTACATCAAATTTATTTGCTAATAGTTTAATTAACTCTTCATTAGCCTTACCATCCACTGGGGGCGATTTTAAATACACGGTCAAACTGCCATCAGGTTGTTCTTCAATTTTTTGCTGTTTTGAATTAGGTTTAACCTTGACTTTTTTTTGCATAACCTATTTTCTGTAATTGTCGCAGCCACAACCAACCTAAGACAGAACCCAATACATAATGAGGAAAATCCCACCAAACAAAGGTAGTACCAAGTAACAACTTACCTATCAAGGTGGCGCGAATCTCCTCTAATAGTGGCGGATGCCAAAGTTGCAAGAATTCTAGTATACAGGTGATGACAAAAACCCATATAGGAATTTGGATTATCGCCGTCCGACTTCTGAAAAACCAAAATGCAAACAGACACCAAAATATTTCGTAAAATATAGCTGCTCCGTAATCATTAAACCACTGATGGGCAGGGCCAGTGTAGTACTTAAATAAAAAGCCCATCGGTACAACGATGAGCAGAGAAAGAATAATAAATATTGTTTGCTTACGATGTTGCAGCATTTTCTAAAAGCTTAGAGACTAAGCAAAATTTTAGCCTCTGATAGTCGTTTCTCAATAATTCGTAATATTGAATGTTAATTACGAATTACGAATTACGAATTATTTACTTATGGATATCTTCTGCTACCAGCGCCTACTACACCGATTTTGTGGCGATAGGAGAGTTCGGCACCGAACCAGCCGGAAGCGCTAGTCAGTGTACCAACAACGACGGAGATTAATAGTCCCCAAGGTAATATTCGGGACTCAACGTTGCCCAAACGTAGGAGAAAGTTGACGAGTGATAAAACTAGGATAGAAACGTTAAGTATCAAATGCACCCAACCGGCGGTGCGCTTGCGAACTCGTTCAATTTTCAAAAAGTCGCTCAGACCGGTAGCTGCTGCGATTAAGCCTAAACCTAATCCAAGCCCGATTAACCAGAATGAAGCCCTAGCCCAAAAGAAATCACGAGTTAACCAGTAGCCGACATCACTTCCCAAGGCGGCGGCTAAAAAAGCGATGGGAAAGATCACAGTAAGGGGATGTAGGGGATGTCCTGCGATCGCAACTGTGCTAGGTACACCAGTATCAAGATACTCACTGTCGTTACTTTCAATAACTGGTGGAATATTTGGAAAAGGTGTTGAACCTGTTTGCGTTGTGTCTGTAGTTTCCATTATTAGTATCCTGAATTTATTAGCGTTATATTTTTAAGCTGAAGGAATTTTTTCTACATAAGCTTCAGCTTGTAGGGTTAGTTTGCCTACTTCTACTTTTAGTTGGTTAACTTGCAGACTTATTCCATCTAAATCGAAGTTACTCAAATTTAGAATTTCGCTAGTTTGATCTATCAAAGCTTTTGTCAACTCTGGCGATATTTCCTCGCTTTCGCCATACTCGACATTCTCCAGAGCCACAGTTTTTCCATTGCCACTGAGCCTGGGGACTGCGGAAAAAGCAACTTGCTGATTTTCACCAGTTTCTACTAATTTCATGCTGGCATTTAAAGCCACTTTCCCATCGCCAGGTAGTCGAAATTCTACATTTTGAGGTTCAATAGTCGTCAGTTGCCCGTTAACGTGGATTTTTTGGCTTTGCAGTTGCGATCGCACATATTCTGAGTTGAAGGCACGATTAATATCAGCTTCGGTTAACACAACCTGTGCCTTAGCTTCAGTAGGTTTAGTGAGTTCAATTTTGCCAAAAGCTACACTCAAAGGATTAATGGCAACATTAGTCATTTGCATGTCAAATTCCTCCATGCGGAGGTCTTTCTGCATAACCAAACCTTCACCTTCAATCGTGACTGCATCCACCTCCCCCTGAATTAGTTTCAGAGGATCTGTTTTGATGTCTACATCTAAATTTTTTACTTCATCTAATTGGCTAGATAATCCAATTTCTGCCGCTTTATTCAGCGCCTGCTCTCCTAATCCTGGACTGTCTGCCATTATTAAATTTACTCCTATAAATAGCATATACTTTAGCTAATCTAAGGAAATTATCATCCAAATCTTATCTATCTGGCGATGGAATATAGATTTAAATATTGTCTATCTAAAAGTAGAATTATATAATTTTATATAATTAAAACTTTTGTTTTTCTACTCAGAACTTTTCAGGGGCATGATGTAGAGCGGCTTGTCGTAAAATATCGCTCAAAAGAAAGATGTTATGTTGATAATTTAGTTGTTATGCTACTTTTTATAATAAATACTGCACCAAAATCTATTTAAAAGTAAAACTTGTAGACTAGTCTTGAACAGATTTTTTGCTTGGCGTATCCTTAGATCGAATTGATATAAAATATAATTCAACTTTATAATAATTTTCTTAAGGGCAAGGTGAAACCAGGCAGAACATCTTCACCGCTTAATACTGCTGTAGCTGGATATTGAGTAATTGAACCATCCCGGCGATAAACTAAAGCTTGCTGATTTTTACTATCAATTAACCATCCTGATTGGACACCATTACTAATATATTCTTCCATCTTGGCTTTGAGTTTTGCCAAGCTATCATTTTTAGAACGAATTTCAATTACAAAATCGGGTGCTAAATTAATAAATTTGTCTTCTTCATCCCAACCTTCTGGCAAACGTCCTTTAGCTACAAAAGCAGCATCGGGTGATCTGACAGCAGTATTTGCTAATCTAAAACCTGTACTTGAACTAAAAACTTCACCTAAATCCTGACTTTCTACCCAATTCAACAAATAGGCTCCTGCTTTTATTTCTCGATTACCAGAAATTCCACCAGTTGGGGGCATAGTTTCTAACGATCCATTAGCGTTGCGTTCAAACCGCAGTTCTGGGTTTTGCGAACTCATCAGCATTAATTCTTCATCAGTGACAGTATACAAAGACTGCACCGTTATTTTTTCGCTGGTCATGATAATGCCATAGCAAGCTTGATAGATATCTCAATTTTAGGTTGATATTCAATTACTTCTGTACCCGTCTCCTGTGCATTCTCTTTGTCTGGAGCGGTTTGTTATAAAATTGACATTAACAGCAGTGCAATATCTGACTATAAGCTGTTTTATTCTTTCAAAACAATGCTCTCAGAACGTTTTACCACAGCTCTTACCTACGCCACCCAACTGCACGCCAACCAAGTTCGTAAAGGTTCAGGTGTTCCTTACGTTGCCCATTTATTAGGTGTTGCCAGTATTGCTTTAGAATATGGGGCCAATGAAGATGAAGCGATCGCAGCTTTGTTACACGATGCGATCGAAGATCAAGGTGGTGCTGCAACACGAGAAGAAATTCGCGATCGCTTTGGTGACAATGTAACAGCAATTGTAGATGGTTGTACTGACGCTGATACAACTCCAAAACCGCCTTGGCTACAGCGCAAGGAGGCATATATCGCTCATATTCCTACCGCTTCCCCATCAGTACTCCTCGTGTCATTAGCAGATAAACTTTACAACGCCCAATCTATTCTCAAAGATTATCGCGTTTTGGGCGAATCACTTTGGGAACGTTTTCACGGGGGTAAAGAAGGAACTCTTTGGTATTATCGGGCGCTTGTGGATGCCTTTAGCAAGACTGGAACCACTGTAATCATTGACGAATTACAACGGGTTGTTGCACAAATTGAGATGTTAGCATCTAAATAAAAGATGAAGATATTTTTTCTAAAACGGATATTTCCATTGAATCTAACAGGTTCTACTTTGCACTTGTAGTTCAATTATTCAAAAATAGATATAAAGTTTCATGGAAACTAGACAAAGAGCCTTTTTACAGACACCATATAATCATGTGTCTCACGAAAAAGTTTTGGCTTTTAGGTTCTTTCTCTAGATAAAAAATCTTTCTCCCAGTAGACAGGTGTACTTACATTATTATGACTGCTATGTTACTAATATGACGATAGTAAGACGAAATGCCATAAATACAACCGTAAGTCCTTCAGTAAGTTCTCCAGAAACTTTGACAGAAAAAGTTATTGAAGCAGAGCGTATGCACGATGTTCTGCTTTTACTGCAAAACTTGATTAACAGTGAAGAAGCCACTGTTAAACTAATTCTAGATTGTCTGTATGATGTTGGCTCAGTCAATCTGATCAACCAAAAGCTTCGCGTGAAACCCGTAAACAGGGTAATGAAATTAATTGCGCGTATGTCCAAACCAGTTTTTAGAAGTTTGGCTTTAAGTTGGTTTAAGAAAAACTGTCCTCAACTAATTACTAATTGGCTACATACGCAGGTGACTTTTGAAAATGTCCAAAATAAACCCCAACAAGTAGCTGTTGAAGTTGCAGAACTTCAACCATATCCCATACCACAAAGAGAAAATCTCAGCCAAGAGATTAGAAATCTACGCTATCAAGTGAGATGGCTAGTTGGGATTTCAATAATAGCGATCGCTGCTTTAGGAATAACAGCCACTAGGTGAAACTGAAAGTAGTAACGTTATCAAATTTAATAGACCCAGCAAGCTATTTTCGGCGTAAGATTCACTTTGGTTATAAAAATCCTACCACTTAAAATGTGAATAATTTTTTCTCCATCAGGTGTTTTGGAAAATAATTGTTTGCCTAAGTTCAAGCACTTTAACTCGTTGTATTGCCAGCACATTTAGATAACTGGCTCAACATATATGCTAACTCGTACTATGACTTTGCCCAAGCCAACCTTGGAGGATATAGAAATACATCTGCTTTTGGAAGGGGTGTATCAATACTATGGTTATGACTTTCGCAATTATGCTCTTTCGTCACTCAAGCGCCGCATTCAGAGTTTCATGGAATTGGAGGGGTTAGCAAATGTTTCTGCATTGCAAGAACGGTTACTCCATAACCGTGCCTATTTAGAAAGATTTTTGCTTGCTCTGACGGTGAATGTCACATCAATGTTTCGTGATCCCAGCTTTTATCACGCCTTCAGAAATCAAGTTATCCCCTTCTTGCAAACCTATCCGTTTATTCGCATCTGGCACGCTGGATGCTCTACTGGTGAAGAAGTCTATTCAATGGCAATTTTACTACAAGAAGAAGGGCTTTATCACCGTTGTCGCATATATGCCACTGATACTAACGAGAAGGTATTACAAAATGCTAAAAGTGGGATTTTCTCCCTGAAACTGATGCAAGAATATACTCAACTTTATCTGAAAGCAGGCGGCAAGAAGTCTTTCTCAGAATACTATACAGCAGCTTATGATAACGCTATATTTCGAGCATCTCTAAGAGAAAACGTTGTTTTCGCCCAACATAATTTAGCAACTGATAGCTCTTTTAATGAGTTTAATGTCATCCTTTGTCGTAACGTCCTGATATATTTCAATCAGGTACTTCAAAAGCGGGTACACGAACTTTTTTATAATAGCCTTGGCACCTTTGGTATTTTGGGTTTAGGAAAGCAAGAATCTATCAGGTTCACCCCTTATGAACAGTACTATGAAGAGATAGTCAAAGGTGAGAAAATATATAAGAAAATAGCTGGTACTTAAAATCTAGACTGTTTGAACCACTAAATGAACCTGGTTTAAATGAATTTAAGCGTAAAAATAGAGAGAATATGGCTAAAAGTGTATTCTAATAAGCACTAAGTATTTTTGAGAAAAATATTATGAATAAAGTTATGGTCGCTGTCAAACATTTTTAATTATGTTCACAGGATAGACTTAGCGATCGCTTAAGGTAAATTATACATTAAAGTCTTAAAGGAGATTGTCGATGCAGCTTCTTGAATGTCCTCCTGTTGCAGTCATTGCTGGAGAAAATGCGGTTCACGTTTCTCAACTACCTTCTACATGGCAAGACATTGCTAGAGGAACCACGAGTGTCGGACTTTCTCATCCTCAAAGCTATGTTGAAATGGCACAGTTGTTCTTGTATAAATTAGAGCATGGTGATGTTGACTTGTTTAGCGATCGCCCCCAACTAGCTCACTTGATACCATCATTCTCCCAGCTATTTACACAATTGGCATGGGAAACTCTAGAGTTTTTTGGGCAAGACTTTCTCAAACACAGCTATCCAAACTTTGCAGAAATTCTCCGTGATGTGGAGTCAAAGGGGACAGAGTATGCTAATGAAGTAAAAGTGGCTCGCATTGGGATAGATTTATTCAACGAGTTTGGTTATGAACTACCTGCCAGCTTCTATCATGTGCATCTAGCACCAATTTACCGCGATCATGTTTTTGAAGAACGCGCCTTAAGATTTGATCAGCGCGATATTGAACACAAACGGGCTTGGGATGCCATACTCCATGCAGGTAAGGTGTTTGCGATTCAGATGAAGGTGCAAAGTATTGCTTCTAAATACGGTTTTACTTATCAACACGGCTGTGGTTGTAACTCTCACCTATCTTCCATTGATGTATCTAGTGGCGCGTTTGAATATGAATTGAGTCCCGAAAAGCGCCAGCGATGGATTCGCAGTTTCATTTGGACTGCTTGGTATGAGTATGCCTTATTTGCGATCGTGCCTAACACGAGTTATTTAGTTTAAAGAGAAATGAGCAGAGGGAGAAATTACTCCCTCATTCTGAGTTACTGCCAAACGTAGATTAGGATAAACAAAATAATCCAGATAACATCGACGAAGTGCCAGAACAACGAAGTCGCGTTCACGCCGAAGTGGCCTGTGTCGTAGTTGCCAGGGATGAAAGAACGTACCAAAATTATTGACTGCAACAGAATACCAGTGAAAACGTGCAAACCGTGGAAGCCTGTTAGTAGGTAAAACGTTCCACCAAATACCCCTGTGGTGAAGCCAAAATCGAGGCCGTTCCATTCAATCGCTTGCCCAACCAAAAAGTAAGTTCCCATCGCCATTGTTGTCAAGAGAAATAGGCGAAATTTCACTAAATCGTGGCGTTGAAGGGCGCGTTCGGCTAAGTAAATTACAAAGCTACTAGCAACAAGAATTACTGTGTTGATTGTCGGTTCTTTTACTTCTAGCCCGGAAACACCTGCTGGTAGCCAGTTAGGGGTTGTTGTTTTGTAAATGGCATATCCGGCGAAAAAACTTAAGAAAATGACGCTTTCTGAGAGGAGGAAGAC
>NZ_DASQZC010000337.1:0-2979 GCF_035638895.1 Nostoc sp.
TTTGTCATTTGACTAATGCCTAATGCCCAATGACCAATGACTAATTACCATGAAAATCCAGAAGATTTTAAATATTTTGACGCTGCTTACAGGCGCGATCGCAGTGACTATTATGAGTCTCTGGATCGGGAAGCAGGCTTATTCCTGGCTTCCCCCCCAAGCAGCAGCCGAATCCGTACTAATTGATGATTTGATTAGCTTCTTAGTAACCCTCGGTGCCTTCATCTTCTTGGGAGTAACAAGTACTCTGATGTATTCTGTTATTTTCCATCGAGCAGTCAAAGATGACTTCACTGACGGCCCCCCAATTCATGGCAATGTCACCTTAGAAGTTGTCTGGACAGCAATCCCAATTCTTTTGGTGTTTTGGATTGCGGGCTACAGCTACCAAGTTTACGAACAAATGGGGATTCAAGGCCCATCGGAATTAGTTCACCTGCATAATCCGCTAGCAATGCAATCGGCTCATGCAGAACCAAAAGATGCACCAGCTAATGCTTTAGGTGAACCTGTAGAAAAAATCGACGTACTAGCTAAACAGTGGGCGTGGGTTTTTCATTACCCAGAAAAAGATATTACCAGTACCGAATTGCATTTACCTAGCGATCGCCGGATACGTTTAGCGCTGAAATCACAAGACGTTCTCCACGGCTTTTATATACCTGCATTTCGCCTCAAGCAGGATATTATTCCTAACCATGCGATCGACTTTGAATTTACTCCCATTCGCCCCGGCAAGTACCGATTGACCGATTCCCAATATAGCGGTACATACTTTGCGACGATGCAGGCGAATGTAGTCGTCGAATCTCCTGAAGATTATCAGCAATGGCTAGCACAAGCTGCAACCCAAAAGCCATCCGTAGCAAAAAATCAGGCAGCTTCTGAGTATGCCCAAACATCCAATCAATCAGTCAAAACAGGTTGGGTTACAGTTCCACCTGCTGCACCTCCTCTAGTCAATTCACCTGGTTGAAAGGAAAGTAACCATGACTAATGTTCCTATTGAAGGTATTCTTCTCCCTGATGAAAAGCATAACCACGAATCTCCAAGTAATTGGAAAGAATACTTCAGCTTTAGTACTGACCACAAGGTAATTGGTATCCAGTATCTCGTTACCTCCTTCTTCTTCTTTCTCGTCGGCGGTATCTTTGCGATGGTGATGCGGGGAGAACTGATGACACCCGAATCAGATTTAGTAGATCGCACCGTCTACAACGGTATGTTCACCATGCACGGCACTATAATGCTGTTTTTGTGGACATTTCCCTCACTGGTTGGTTTTGCCAACTATTTAGTACCCCTGATGATTGGGGCGCGAGATATGGCATTTCCCCGCCTCAACGCCGTCGCCTTTTGGATGGTGCCAGTAGTTGGGATTTTGATGATGGGTAGCTTCTTCGTTCCTGGTGGCCCAGCCCAAGCTGGCTGGTGGTCTTACCCGCCAGTTAGTCTCCAGAATC
Source organism: Nostoc sp. (assembly GCF_035638895.1). Classification (GTDB taxonomy): domain Bacteria; phylum Cyanobacteriota; class Cyanobacteriia; order Cyanobacteriales; family Nostocaceae; genus Nostoc. The sequence goes on from NZ_DASQZC010000337.1 coordinate 1,465, forward strand.
CCACAGGTAACTTAATTAATGGTCAAGTTATCTGGCTCTTAGCAGTAGCAATATCCGGCGTATCCTCAATTATGGGGGCAGTCAACTTTGTCACCACAATCGTGAAGATGCGGGCCCCAGGAATGGGTTTCTTTCGGATGCCCTTGTTTGTCTGGGGAGTATTTAGCGCCCAGATTATCCAACTATTCGGATTACCTGCGCTGACAGCAGGCGCAGTGATGCTGCTACTCGACCTCACAGTTGGCACGAGCTTTTTTGACCCAGCCAAGGGTGGAAATCCAGTCATGTTCCAGCATTACTTCTGGTTCTACTCCCACCCCGCCGTTTACGTGATCATTCTGCCTGTCTTTGCGATTTTCTCAGAAATCTTCCCAGTTTATTCACGTAAACCTCTATTTGGTTACAAAGTAGTAGCTATTTCATCCATCTTGATTGCAGGAGTAAGCGGCATTGTTTGGGTACACCACATGTACGTCAGTGGTACATCAGGCTTGATGCGGTTGATTTTCATGCTGACAACAATGTGCGTGTCTGTACCCACAGGAATTAAAGTATTTGCCTGGGTAGCAACTATTTGGGGCGGTAAACTCCGGCTAAATACCCCCATGCTGTTTGCCTTGGGCGGATTAATCATGTTTGTCTTCGCCGGCATCACAGGCATCATGCTTTCCTCCGTGCCGGTTGATGTCCACGTTAACAATACCTACTTTGTAGTGGGACACTTTCACTACGTCCTCTACGGCACCGTGACGATGGGCTTATTTGCTGCCATCTATCACTGGTTCCCCAAAATGACCGGGCGGATGTACTCCGAAAGCTGGGGTAAAATCCACTTTTGGTTAGCCTTCATCGGCACCAACCTCAACTTTTTGCCCATGCACCCATTAGGATTGCAAGGGATGTTACGCCGAGTCGCTTCCTACGCCCCAGAGTATCAATTCTGGAATGTCATCGCTAGCCTTGGCGGATTCCTCTTAGGAATGTCCACCTTGCCCTTCATTTTCAACATGGTGATTTCTTGGATGCAAGGCGAGAAAGCACCTGCTAATCCTTGGCGAGCAATCGGACTAGAGTGGTTAGTTTCTTCACCCCCCCCAGTAGAAAACTTTGAAGAAATCCCCATCATCATCTCCGAACCCTACGGCTACGGCAAATCAGAACCCTTAACAGCCAACCTCCCAGAATAACGCCAAACATCGGGAAGACGCAAAAACCCTCCGCGTCCCTCTGCGCTTCCCTCCGCGTTCCTCGGCGTTTCAAATTCCCCCTCAAACTAACAGCAAAATGGACACTTATATCAATCCCCATGAATTGCAGCACACAGCCGCAGAACATACCCACGACGAAGAAGGCAACAAGATGTTTGGCTTCATTGTCTTCCTCCTCTCAGAAAGCGTCATTTTCTTAAGTTTTTTCGCCGGATATGCCATTTACAAAACAACAACCCCTAACTGGCTACCAGCAGGTGTTTCCGGGCTAGAAGTAAAAGAACCGACAATCAACACAGTAATTCTT
>NZ_DASQZC010000338.1:0-2152 GCF_035638895.1 Nostoc sp.
AATTGTGCGCGTCCAACTCACTGGCGTGGATACCAAACCCGGTGAAATCATTGTGGTAACAGGAGATTGCCCAGAGTTGGGTAACTGGGATATCAGCAAAGCATATCCTTTAGAGTACATCAACCCGAATACTTGGTCTGCTGAAATTCCTTTTGACGAGAGTACTGGTAAGCTGATTGCTTATAAGTATGCCATGTGGCGGGAAGGGCGATCGCCTCTGCGGGAAAATCTCGTAAATCGCCGTTGGGTGATTGCCAAAGAAGGCACTGTAAAATGGCGTGATACTTGGGCATCGGGAAGAGAATCGTAGAAATATCGAATGAAGAGTGAAGAGTCAACGATTAAAATTTTGATTCTTCACTTTTTATTATTTATAAATTTTAAGTAACAAAAAACACACGAATAAGCGTATTGAACCGCAGTGTGCGCCATAGCCATAGTGTAGTAGTTAGATATTTTCTAAATACTTCTTTAGTATATTTTAGTTTACAGTGATCTGGATCACACCACTTTGTGAGTTAAAATGAGTAATATCAAGCAGATAAGCACCCAAAAGCTGTTAAAAAGAGGGGCAAAAAGGCTTAAGCTACAAAATAAAAGAATAGATAGTACCTTTATAATCGCTAAACTCAGCAGTTTTTAATACTTACCAGCCAAGTCATCTAAAAAAATGAGGGAAAGGTAAATGGTAATGTTCGACCTCTTACTAAAAAATCAATTAAGTGCTCCAAAAAAACTAAAATTTAAAAATGAAATTTTGGCACGAGTTCAAGGTAGAAATTCAGAAGCTTTAAATGACGAAATAAAATTTTATAAAACTGAATTGCTTCCCTATTTTATAAAGTTGAGCCAACAGAATCCTGTTTTTAGTGTTACAGAGCAATTACGGCTTTTAGTGGGTGTTTGGACACCAATCTGGTCTACAATATCGTTTCATGAAAGTTTACCGCAAAGAATACAAGAGCAGTCCTTCCAAATTTTTCAGCATGGTGGTTACTGTGCCAGTGTAGCTCGCTATATAATGGGAAAAGAGCAGTCTTTATCCGAGAATTTTCAATCAAGATTACCAGCTTATGATTTCATGTTGATCCAAAAATATGGAGTTCAAAATGCTAAATGGTATCTTCAAAATATTGATAGATTTCAGGCTTTTACAAATAGAGAAATTCCTCTAACTTTAGAATCAGTCTACAACTGGTTTACTCATGTAGTAAATACTAAAGTTCAACCGAACGCCTCGAAAGAGGTTTTACCTAAAGCTCTAAAATTAGAAAATATAGAGATAAATCATGTTAATGTATCTCAAAAAACATCTTTGGTAACTTCTCAAGTGTTTAAGCATTTATATATAGATAATGACTTGCGACTTGTGAAAACTCAAACAGATGCCTCGCATTTACCTAGTTATACGATTGCTGTGAAGAGGCAATAAGTATTGATTGGTGAATGCCTCAGCTACCTTTTGATTGAGACAACAATCACCAAATTCTTGTTCAATTCCACCGCATATATAATACCTTACCTCCTGGGAGTGTATTCATCTTCGACATTGCAACGACAGGACAAGTCGTACAGGGAAACACAAGTAAAAGGTTTACTCAAGGAGAGGGCTGGGTAGTACTAGTTGAAAGTGAACTTCAGCGCGTGGGCTTTGAAGTTGAAACAATCCATAGTTATGGTAAATACCTACTGTCAAAAGGTCGTATAGCATTTATTGCACGCAAATTATATGAATAAATATCTGAATTAAATCCAATATCTAATTTTTTTTGCTATGGTGATCCCAAAGGAATTGTTAAGTACTTATGAGGTGTCAATCAAGTGACTAGTCGATAAATTTGTATAGTAAAATACAAATTTATAGAGATATTTTCTCTATAAAGTGGATCTGTTTTGTTACTTATTCGGTTGGGCAATACGCGCTTCAATGTCTTCCAATGTTTGTAACAATAGACGACTTGCCTGTAATTGCCAACCCCATTTCTGAATTCTAAAAGCTAATACAGTTCCAACTATAGCAGCTAACAAACATACAGGTTGATTTAAAGAAATTCCGAATAACAAACCCAATCCAGCAATTCCCCAAAATGGTAAAGCTGCTGCTTGTCTTTGTTCTTCCACAATTTGAGTAATCATATTAGAAGATTGCTTA
>NZ_DASQZC010000339.1:0-1617 GCF_035638895.1 Nostoc sp.
ATTCACATAATCCAGTTCCCAGGAAATCGAAAATCCCATAATTTCCGGGGTTCTAGGGAGTTGTTCGTGAATATCTGTAAACAGGCGACTCACCTGCACATCATCACGCATTGCTAAGGTTGCCCAAACTACCTGATAGCCAAGGCTAGTGATACCTACGCTGTACTCATTGGGAAAAGCAAAGATGATGGGGATAGCGTTGGTATCTGGGTTAGCGGGGGTAAAAAGGAGGTGTTCAGAGGTAAATACAGATGATGTCACAGATGTTGTTAGGGGTGTTTAAATAACGGAGTCTCATAGAATTCGCGCCTACACAGGCAAAAACCATTCCTTCTCTTTTCTACGAGACGGTATGCGAACGTGGGTTTTATTTTAGTCCGCGCAGGCTGACGAGAGTTTGTCTAGCCGAGATTTCTAATCGCCAGGGTTTCTTTATCTATATTTAATTTTAAGCCATAAAATTATCAAGTTAAAAAACAATGTCACACTATTAGCAAGAATAATTGGTAAGGCTTGTAAATAGATTCCATAGATTAACCACAAAAAAACACCAGTTATGAATGTAATTAGCGTCACCATAGAAACATCTTTTGCTGATTTTGTTCGCCACGTTTTAAACATCTGTGGCAAAAAAGAGATTGTGGTTATTGTGGCAGCCGCTAATCCTAGAACGGTTAGAAAATCCATGACGATGCAAACCTATAAAATAAATTTTTCATTGGTTAAACAACTTATAAATTGATTTTTATAATACTGTATTAATGTCTTCGATTTTACATTGTAATGTGAGTTATAAAGTGGAAAAAATAAAACGGGAAAAGAGTTTAACTCTTTTCCCTAATCAGTAAAGGATATGTGATTGACACTACGAAAACCTATCAATTAATTCTTCACGGGATAAATGCAACAGTAAAGGCGTAAATTCTTCTGGTGGTAACGTCAGTAAAGGTTCAATAATTGCTTGAAGCTCATTATCTATTTCACCAAAGCGAACTTTGAGCAAGTTTTCCACCACCAAGCATTCTCCCTGCTGAATTCCTGTTTCGAGTCCCCGTTGTTCACCTTCTTGTATCGCCTGTTCTCGGTCTTGTTGGTAAAGTGGTGCTAATCGCATAAGTAATTCCCTATCTTCCTCGTCTTGATTTTGGGTGACTTGTAAGTTCTGTTGCAAGTTGTACAGCAATTCTAACGCTGCTTTTCGGAAAGGATTATCAGCAGTAAGCGCTTCTAGTTCGTCAATTGCTTGCTTTTGAACGTTCCCTCTACCGATGATTCTCAGCCATAAGGTTTCTGAGATAGATGGCAACTGATGAATTGCTACTATTGCAGTACGCAAATACTCTGGCATGAAGTAGATTCCAGGAAGGTAGCCAACTTTTGGGTTAGCACCAAATCCTGATAAGAGTTGCGCTGATGCTGTGGGGGTAAGAATCCATAATTTTGGTAAGTTAGATTCTAAAATGCGTGTTTTATTTCGATTTGCCTGTCGTTGTAAATCGCCACGTACCTCTAATAATTTTAACAGACAATCGCAAATTTCTGTAGCTGACGCTGCGTTACGAAATGGTTCAAATAGAGAAGGGGTAGTGACAAGTTTACCTAATAATCCGAGTGTTT
>NZ_DASQZC010000340.1:0-1710 GCF_035638895.1 Nostoc sp.
TGAGGGAACGGCAGATATTCACCCTAGCGATCGCACCACTAAACCCACTGCAATCAATACCAAAGACTTCGATAACGCCTACTCTTGGTCGAGTGCAGTCCTTCACAAAGACTTCGGACGTTTGGAAACTGGCCCCTTAGCGCGTCAATTAGTAGCTGGTGGTAAACATGGCGAATCTTGGCAACACTACGACGGCTTTATTCTAGATGTATTCAAGGAGATGGGTGGTGCTAGTATTCATGTGCGTCAGCTTGCACGAGTTCACGAACTTGTCAAGTTATATCGGCAAGCTGAACACTGTTTGCGCGAATTCAAATTAAACGACCCTTGGTATATCAAACCTACAGAAAAAGATGGTAAGGGTTGGGGTGCAACGGAAGCAGCACGCGGTTCTTTGTCTCACTGGGTAGAAGTGGAGGGCGGTAAAATTAAGAATTACCAAGTGATTGCCCCTGGTACTTGGAATATCGGCCCTCGTGACGGTGAAGGAATCCGCGGCCCCATTGAAGAAGCTTTAATTGGCACACCCATTTACGATTCTAGTGATCCAGTGGAAGTTGGTCATGTGGCGCGATCGTTTGATTCATGTTTGGTGTGTACAGTTCACGCCCATGATGCGAAGACTGGTGAAGAGTTGGCGCGTTTTCGGACTGCTTAACGAATGCTAATTTTTGATAGCTAATGGCTAATTATTTTTCAGTTAGTCATTAGCTGTGTTTTTTACTATGTTAGATATTATGCCATGATTAGAAATAGCTAGGGCATGAGGGAAAAGTTTATGACTATAACTATAGAAGCTGTTTATGAACAGGGCGTACTCAGGCTATCACAGCCGATTCCATTAGCTGAAGGAACTCGTGTTGAAATTACAGTAATTTCAACTGAGGCTAAACCTAAAGACAAAACTCCTAGAGAGATTTTGGCACAAATTGCAGCCATGCCCTTAGAAGTTAGCAATGATAAATTTTCTGGTCGAGATCATGACACTATTCTTTATCCTCCGCATAGTACAACATGATCTTTGTAGACACCAGCGCCTGGTTTGCTAGTATTGTTCCTTCTGATACTGAACATCAGGCAGCGTCTTTATGGGTTAATCAAAATATTCAACCATTCATTGTTAACAAAAGATTACGTTGTCGATGAAACCCTGACCCTTTTAAGAACCCGTGGAGAAACGTTGAGGGCAATCAGCTTAGGAGAGGCATTCTTTTCAGATAATTTAACGACCATTTATTACCTGACAGAAGAGGATATTCGACAAACTTGGCAGGTTTTTTGTCAGTTCTCAGATAAAAACTGGAGTTTCACGGACTGCGCCAGTCGGGTTGTGATGAATAAACTCCATTTAACTCAGGCATTCACCTTTGATCATCACTTTCGTCAATTTGGATTCGTAAATGTTGTACCTTGAGAGTTGTGTGATCGCGTAGCGTGTCGGAGGCGATCGCATTTGCTACTTCAGCGTTCACATTTGCTACTTCAGCGTTCACATTTGCTACTTCGGCGTTCGCATTTGTTACTTCAGCGTTCACATTTGTTACTTCGGCGTTTGCATTTGCTACTTCAGCGTTTGCATTTGCTACTTTGGCGATCGCATTTGCTACTTCGCCGATTACATTGGACAACGCTTACTTACAGCTTACTGGATTGGTCATCTACCTGAGCGTAGGCGTAGACCGTTGTAGACATCGCTCTTGCACCACTATG
>NZ_DASQZC010000341.1:0-7303 GCF_035638895.1 Nostoc sp.
ATTTTTTCCATTGCACCATTGCTAATTATTGTAATTGCGATCGCAGGGGCAGTATTTGGAGACGAGGCGGCAAGGGGGCAAATCGTTGGACAAATTCAAGGTTTAGTCGGCCCAGATGGCGCAGAATTTATCCAAACAGCCATTCAGAATGCTAACAAACCAAAAACAGGAGCGATCGCTTCTATCATAAGTGTCGTAATTCTCCTAGTGGGTGCTACTGGCTTATTTACCGAGTTGCAAGATTCCCTCAACACGATTTGGGAAGTGAAACCGAAACCCGGAGGCGGCGTAACTAACATGATTCGCCTACGCGTTTTATCCTTTGCATTGGTGATCGGTATTGGCTTTTTACTTTTAGTTTCTCTAGTAATTAGTACGGCATTAGCAGCATTAGCAACATTCTTTAGTAACTTGGTGCCAGGTGTAGATTTTCTCTGGCAAATTCTCAATTTCATCATCTCTTTTGCCATCACTACATTCCTGTTCGGACTCATTTTTAAAGTTCTACCAGATGTGGAAATTGGTTGGAGTGATGTTTTAATTGGAGCTATGCTCACCTCCTTTTTGTTTTCTATCGGGAGATTTTTGTTAGGACAATATTTAGGTAATGGCAGTTTTGGTTCAGCTTATGGTGCAGCTGGTTCACTGGTGGTAATATTAGCTTGGGTTAACTATGCCGCGCAGATCCTTTTCTTCGGTGCGGAGTTTACCCAAGTTTATGCCAGAAGGTACGGTAGCGGCATAACCCCATCTAAACATGCCATACCTTTATCTGATAACACGAAAAATAATGGTAAAGCTCCAACGGCGGAATCGTCCACTAAGAAAAAGCCCTCTTCTAATTTTATTAATCGCTTGTTCCAGTCTTTCAATAAGCCCAAGCGTTTAAAACAGAGAAGAAAAAATCAGCGATTTTAATTTCTGATTATTAGGAATTTAGGTTTATAAATCTGATAGATGTTGAAGTATTTAACCTCTACTAAAAGTTAGTCTTATAAAATAAGACCACAGATAAATAACCTGATACTGGATTTTTCCAGAAGTCTATTGAGAAAGGAAGAAAATCAGTGCTAATGGAAAAATGGTTTTTTATCGATTGGCAGGCAATCTTTATTCCTAGCATCAGCATCTTTGAGTTAATTATCCGTGGTTCGCTGGTTTATTTAGCGCTGTTCTCAGTGCTACGCCTGCTTCCTAGCCGACAGCTAGGAACACTAGGGATTACTGATTTACTCGTAGTTGTGCTATTTGCTGAAGCTGCCCAAAACGCTATGGCAAGTAATTATACATCGATTACTGAAGGCGCTATCTTGGTAGGAACTGTGATTTTTTGGAGTTACTTGCTGAACTGGTTAGGTTACAGAATCCCCCGGTTTCAACGTTTTCTGAATCAGCCACCACTGCTACTAGTAAAAAATGGCCGGATGATTGAGCGTCATTTGCAACGAGAGTTAATTACGGACGATGAGTTGATGAGCAAGTTACGCCAGCAAGGTGTGGAATTTTTGGCAGATGTGAAGTTTGCATATATGGAGGCTGACGGCAGCATTAGTATCATCACCTTCGACTCCAAAACTAGTACCGTCCCTGAGCAAAAAGCAGTACTAAAAAGCGATCTACATTAATTAAACTGTAAAATATGACGGTTGTATTCTGTGCCGAACTGTGATTGAGCGTTATACTTTGCCCGAAATGGCTAATCTGTGGAGTGAAGCCTATAAGCTAAAAACTTGGCTGCAAGTCGAAATTGCTGTTTGCGAGGCTCAAGCTGAACTAGGTTACATTCCATCTCAGGCGGTTGAGGAAATTAAAGCTAAGGCAGATTTTGACCCAAAACGGGTGCTGGAAATTGAGGCTGTAGTCCGCCACGATGTCATTGCTTTCTTGACAAATGTCAACGAATATGTAGGTGATGCAGGACGTTACATTCACCTGGGTTTAACTAGTTCGGATGTTTTGGATACAGCTTTAGCACTGCAATTGGTTGCCAGCCTGGATATATTATTGCAACGTCTGGAAGATTTAATTCAGGTAATTCGCGAAAAAGCACGGGAACATCGTAATACAGTTATGGCTGGTCGATCGCATGGTATTCATGCTGAACCGATCACTTTTGGTTTCAAGCTAGCTGGCTGGTTAGCTGAAGTGTTGCGACACCAAGAACGCCTAAAAATACTCCATGAAACGATCGCTGTGGGCAAGATTTCCGGTGCAGTGGGAACCTATGCCAATGTTGAACCGCGTGTAGAAGCGATCGCTTGCCAAAAACTCGGACTCAAACCCGATACGGCCTCAACGCAAGTTATTTCCCGCGATCGCCACGCCGACTATGTGCAACAATTAGCTTTGGTAGCAGCATCCATCGAACGTTTTGCTGTAGAAATTCGCAATCTGCAAAAAACAGACGTTCTGGAAGTTGAAGAATTCTTCTCCAAAGGTCAAAAAGGTTCCTCAGCAATGCCACACAAGCGCAATCCCATCCGTTCGGAACGGCTGACGGGAATGGCGCGACTCGTCAGAAGCCATGCCGGTGCAGCTTTGGAAAACGTCGCTCTTTGGCATGAGAGGGATATTTCCCATAGTTCTGTAGAACGGGTAATTTTGCCAGATGCTTGCACTTTGACGCACTTTATGTTGTCAGAAATAACCGACTTGGTAAAAAACCTGTTGGTTTATCCTGAAAACATGGAACGAAATCTCAACTGCTACGGCGGCGTTGTGTTCAGCCAAAAAGTCCTGCTAGCTTTGATAGACAAGGGAAGTAGCCGAGAAGATGCTTATGCGATCGTTCAAGAAAGCGCTCACGCCGCTTGGAACAAGCCAGAAGGTAATTTCCAGGACTTGATTAGCAAAGATCCTCGCGTTACTGAAAAGTTGTCCCCAGCAGAACTACAAGTCTGTTTTGACCCCCAGCAGCATCTGAGCCATTTAGAAGAGGTTTATCAACGGTTGGGAATTTAAGATTAATTTGCTTGTAGTGAGCGCTTAAGCGCTTACTACTAACCTGTTAGTCAAAAAATACACAAACTTTTTCAAAGAAGATATATAAAAATACCAATAATCTTTAGTATTGCATTGCTGAAGACTATTAGTTTGGTGCTGGAATTTTTGCCAGCACTGGGTAGTATAAATAACACATATCTATATCATGTCCGCATAATTTAGTTGTGATTCCCACAGTCATTGCACCCCACCCCCAATCCCCTCCCCGCAGGCGGGGAGGGGAGACAAAGCGCAGCTTTGGCGGGGTGGGGTTCTTAGGGTTTAATAAGTAATCAAACGAACATGATATTACTTATTTATTATTTTTTCGAGTGCCTAAATGATTGAAATCCTAGCCACACTTTCAGCCTCTGCCGCAGCAGGAATGAGAATAGGTACACCTTTGCTAATCATTGGATTGTTGCAGGGTAGTAGCTTGTGGTCACAAGTTCCGATTTTATCTCATATTTCTCCACCAATATTGTTAGCTTGCCTTAGCTGTTGGTCTTTAGTTGAATTACTAGCCTCAAAAAAGCTACGGGGGCAAAGATTGCTACAACTAGTTCAATTATTCATGTCTCCCCTTGTGGGGGCAATTATGGGGTTAGCAGTAGCTAATGCAACAGCAACGCCAAGCTGGCTGATTGCCTGTATTGGGGGTTCTTTAGCTTTAGTGCTCCAACTAGTTCAAGTTGGCTGGTTTTATCGGTTACGTGGTTTACCCTTATGGGCAGTCTTTCTTCAAGATACCTTGTGTATTGCTCTAGTACTTTTTGCCTTTGATGCTCCCTGGCAAGGAGGATTAATTGCTTTAATACTGCTCTGGTTTGCAGTTCGTAGCGCGAAGCATTGGTATGACTGGTATCACAAGGGGATAAGGCATAGGCAATAGGGCAAAAAAGTGCTGAGTACTAAGTGCTGTACATGGATAGCTATGGTTTAGCCCATGCTGAGTTAATAGCTAGGAATGCGGATTAAACAAAGTTCAAAACTAATAAGATGGTAAAATATTATTCGCTAGTCAAATAACTAATTAACTCAATGAATGAATTATTGACTCGTATTACGCAAATTCCGGGTCAATGTGGGGGTTGTCCTTGCATTCGAGGTATGAGAATTAGGGTTAGTGACATTTTAGAAATGTTAGCGGAAAATGTCACCGTTAGCGAAATTTTAGAAGACTTTCCCGATTTAGAACCAAAAGATATTCAAGCTTGTCTTCTGTTTGCTGCACGACGCACTGATTTTGTCCGGTTGACAGCATGAAGATTTGGATTGATGCACAGTTACCGCCGACATTGGCAAGTTGGGTAATAAATACTTTTGCTATAGAAGCTTTGTCGTTAAGAGATATTGGTTTACGTGACGCTAAAGATATAGAAATTTTTGAGGCTGCAAAAATTGCCAATGTCATAATTATGACGAAAGATAGTGATTTCGTTGACTTGGTTTGTCGGCTAGGGATACCTCCTCAAATTCTTTGGTTGACTTGTGGAAATGTTACTAATCGTAATTTGCGTCAACTTCTGACAATTACTTTGCCTAACGCGGTGGAACAATTACGTCAAGGAGAAATGATTGTAGAAATTAGCAATTGTCGCTAAACAATTACAATATTTACCTTGATTCTATTTTATCTACAAGCGATCGCACTCCTCACCACAAGCACACCCTTCACGATAAGCGATCGCACTATTTCAGGCAACCCTAGAAATAAGAATTAGATAACATACAATTTTATATCCCTACCTTACCTCACACTCAATCCCTCTTCTTATAAAGGCGAGGGAAGCTAGAGACAGGATGAAGCTTTGTATTTTATTTAATCTATGTTCCTTAAGAGTGAGGAGTTTTGTTTATCTCCTCATCTCCCTCATCTCCCTAATCTCCCTGCCCCTCTGCTCCAATACTTTTTACTGCAAAAGTCCAATCATGTGCAAGAAGCCATGACCGGTAATCAACTCAATGATTAAGGCGATGAAGCCCAGCATGGCAATCCGCCCATTCCATACTTCAGCGCTAGTAGTCAGACCCCATTCCCAACGCTCTTGGGGGTACATTTTCACCCTTTTTTTCATTTGGGCAGCTTGTGAAAGCTTGAAACTAGGGTTTTTCAGCGCATCAATCACCAAGTCTGCAAGTGCATTAATAAATACTGGATGGGTATTGGGAGCAGGAACACGACGGAAATTGTGAATTCCTGCTTCTTCTGCTACTTCCCGATATTCAATATCAATTTCTTGCAGAGTCTCAATATGCTCTGAGACAAAACTGATTGGCACAACAACCAAATCTTTCACGCCTTTTGCACCTAGTTCTTTGAGGGCATCCTCAGTATAAGGTTGGAGCCATTCTACTGGGCCAACGCGACTTTGGTAAGCTAAGGTGTGGGCATTGGGTCGATTGAGGGTCTGCATAATCAGGGCAGTACATTCCTCAATTTCTTGCTGGTAAGGGTCGCCAGCCTCTTCAACGTAGCTTTTAGGAACGCCGTGAGCGCTGAAGAATATATGAACCTCATCTGGGTTAGAAAACTGTTTTAGTTCTTGGGCTATGAGTTCCGCCATTGCTTGCAGGTAGCCTGGTTCTTTGTACCAGGAAGGAATGACGGTGTAATCAATGGGTTGAAGCTTTGGGTCTTCTTGCCAAAGTTTTTCTAAAAGCCGGAAGCTAGAACCACTGGTACTGATAGAAAACTGGGGATATAGTGGTAGTATGACCAGGTGTTCTATATTATCTTGGGTGATCTGTGCGATCGCTTCTTCTGTATAAGGATGCCAATAACGCATTCCCACGTAAATCTTGGCTTCTTGTCCTAAATAACCCAACTGTTCTTTTAAAGCTTCCCCTTGCTCTTCTGTGATCCGCCGCAGTGGGGAACCGCCACCGATTTGCTTATAATTCTCTTGAGATGTTCTGGTTCGCCGCTCGGCAATAAACCAGGCTAGGGGCTTTTGCAACCAGCGAAATGGTAGGCGAATAATTTCCGGATCAGAAAATAGGTTGTACAAAAACGGCCCGACATCCTCTAGCTTATCGGGGCCACCGAGATTGAGTAATAAGACGCCTACACGACCCATAGCAGTTACTTTCCCCCAATCTTTTCAGGTTTTTTACTAATGTTAACAATATATCTTTATTAAATAATAAAGCTTAATAGCAAGGAAATATGCAATGGCAACAATTTTAAGGGATTGGAGTTACCGCTATCAGTGGCTGTATGATGGTATCTCTCGTTTAGCAGCCTTAAGTGTAGGTGGTGAAGCCCGTTTTCGGCAACTTGCTTTGCAAGGCTTAACAATTCACTCAGATACTCAGGTCTTAGATTTATGTTGCGGCAGTGGTCAAACGACGCAATTTTTGGTAAAGTTATCACAAAATGTAACAGGATTGGACGCCTCACCCAAGTCTTTGCAACGGGCGCGGCAAAATGTACCATTAGCAGTTTATCTCGAAGCTTTTGCCGAGAATATGCCATTTGCAGATAATCTATTTGATGTGGTGCATACCAGCGTTGCATTACACGAGATGCAGCCTGAGCAATTGCGAAAAATTATTAGTGAAGTTTATCGGGTGTTGAAGCCAAAAGGAGTGTTTACACTAGTAGATTTCCATGCTCCGACGAATCCGATATTTTGGCCTGGGGTATCAGTGTTTTTGTTATTGTTTGAGACGGAAACAGCTTGGCAATTGTTGAAAACTGATTTACCTGGATTGTTAACTGAGACTGGGTTTGAAGTGGGTAAGCCAACTTTATATGCAGGTGGTAGTTTGCAAGTGATACAGGCGATGAAGTGAGCAATACTGCTTTATTAATGGCAGGTAAGAGACTCTGCTATTAATAAAGTATGGGTAATTGTGATATAGCACTTAAGCCAGTAGGAAGTGAAAAAATGACCCAGGAACTAATAGACCTCAAAAAGAGTATTTTGGAAGGACGTTAAGCAGATGCCTTGGCAATTGTAGATGAATTAGAAGGCATGAGTAAACAAGCTATTCTGCGGAATATCCAAGCTTATTTAAGGATTCTGCTGATTCATTTGATTAAGAACCAAGTAGAACAAAGATTAACTGGTTCATGGGCAAATTCTATTCGTAATTCAATCCGAGAAATTAAAAATCTTAATATTAAAGATAATAAAAAATCTTACTATATTAATTTAGATGATTGGGAGATTTTGATAGAAGAGGAAGTGGTTGAAGATGCGATGCCTGCGGCGGGCTACGCCAACGCTGATGCTAGCGAGGAAGTAATGAATGGAGCATATAATCAATTCCAACTGGCTGAAATAGTGGATAAAAACCAAATTATTCAGACTGC
>NZ_DASQZC010000342.1:0-10422 GCF_035638895.1 Nostoc sp.
TGTGTTAACCAAGTGCTTGATTATTTAGAACAACAAGATTTCATCAGTGCTTTGGAGCTTGTTACAAAATAACTTTAACTATGTATTTACAGTAATTATTGTCAAAAAACAGAGGAGAGGAAATAACAGTTAATTTTCCTCTCCTGTTTTCTCAATTTTGTAATCGAGTCTTATTCTATTGGATATTTATAGAAGTTACAACGAATGCTTTACTTTTACAGTTTTTAAACAAGTTGAATGTCTAAACTAGTTTGGAAACCAGTAGGCTTATTTTCAAGAATGGCGAATCTAGAATCTTGGAAGAATAAAGAACCAACTCCAATCAATTGCAGACACGTAGCATTCTTCGCGAAAAACACAATTGACTCTTAACTATTCTGATTTTTGATTTTAGCTCTTGAATTCTTACATTAAAGATTTAATCCTACGACTTAAATTCAAATTTTTTGTAACCCTTTGTTTCTCAATAACAAACTGAAACTAGATACTGCCAATAAACCCAAGATTATTGAAGGTTCAATAACAGCAATAGATTTCGGTTGACCTTCAATGGAAACAGTAATTTTTACAGGCACATTACCTGTTCTAGTGAACAGACCGGTTGTTCCAGAGAAAAATGCTCCATCGCTAAAAGTCAGTATTTTCCCATCAACAGAAATCTCGCGTTTTTGAAAAAAGCTAAACTTAGAAGCTGGATTCCACACAACCTCTTGCCCAGGTAAAATCGTGTAAGTGATTTGAGATAAATTGAAATTAGTATCATTTTGAACGTAGCGAGAACTAGTGCCTTCAGGAACAGAAACAGTGATTATATCCCCTGGTTGACATTGTTTTAAACTACTACAAAGACCAGAAATGGTAGTATTAGATGGAGGAGTTACCAAATCTCCAAGGCTAAGAGCTAGATTAGCAGCAAGTACCTGTTGGTCATTTATCCCAAACTCAACACCAAGGGTTGCAATCGCAATCGCGCAAGTGGTAAGAATTGATACTCTACATTGGGTTTTGAAAAATGCTGCTGGTCGAACCATGACTTATTTAAGTACTATGTGAGTTGCATAAATACTAAGTAAACATGCTTAGTATGTCGTATGTATGACAACTATATTGTTATTTGCGGTTTTCTAGAAACAACCTACAGCAAGTAGACAAGCAGCAAATATAATGTTAATAGTACTTTAATTCTACTTTTTGCTAACTTTGATATTTAAGCTAGATATTAAAAAAACTACTTGTTACCCATTCCAATCAACTAGCTCCCTGTCTACAATTACAACTTAGGGACTTTCGGATATTTAGCCAACAACTTCTTGACGGCTATCATCAGCGCCGGAAGATCCGAGTACTCTTTCAAGAACTCGAAACCAGGATTCTGCCCTGAAGTGCCTGCCACACGTGAGTTTCTGCATACGTTCCAGCCGCAGATTTGACCGCGCAACAATAGGCCGTCGCGATCCTTTATCAGGATTAGGCGCAGGTGCAGGAGAACAAGTATTTTCATGATTAGTTTCCGGCACTTCTCTAAGAGACGCTCCGCGAACACCTGAGACTGCCTTTTCAATTTTCAACGTAACTGATTGAAGGAGTAGAAAATTCATTTTTGACGGCGGGTGCAAACGTATGAAGTTGCAGAGGGTGATAAATGCAGATAGTTGGTATTACTCTGTTGTGCGCTCACTTCACTCTATCGTTATTAAATGCTAATCAAAAGCGAGAATCTCTCAAATCTAGAGCAATTGTGTCAATGTAAACTGGAATAAACCTTATTTTTTCTACATAATTCAAATATCATTGCTAATTTTTAGCACTCTAATGAAAAAACGCAAAAAATTTCAATCTTGTTTACTATTTTTGGTCGTTGTCTCTGGATTAATTGGCTCTGCTTTTGCTATAGATATGGTAGTTTTTGGTAGCATTTACCATCCACTGACTTACTTTTACAAGATTCTAAGCTTTATAGGGTGCAAAAATTCTCCATCTTTACACTGTAGAAAAAGTATTCCTTTGGATAGATATCCGACTGTATCCGGTCAAAACGGTATTGTTGTCACCACACAGCACAAAGCAAGTGAGGCAGGAGTACAAATTCTTAAAGAAGGTGGCAATGCAGTTGATGCAGCCGTAGCTGTAGGATATGCATTGGCTGTGACCGATCCCTGCTGTGGTAATCTGGGTGGTGGTGGATTCATGCTCATTCACCTTGCTAATGGTAAAGATACGTTTATCAACTTCCGAGAGAAAGCACCTTTAGCTGCAACTAAAGATATGTATCTTGATAAACAGGGTAAAGTCGTTTCCGGGTTGACTACAAATGGTTATCTTGCAGTCGGAGTTCCTGGAACTGTCAAAGGACTAGAGCAAGCACTTTCTCAATATGGAACTATGACCCGTCAAAAGGTTATGGCTCCAGCTATACGTCTAGCTGCTGAAGGGTTCCAACTAGGCCAGGGAGATATTCAAATTTTGAAAGCTGGGACTCCACGGTTTAAGACTCAACCGAATGTTGCAAATATATTTTTAAAAAATGCCAAACATCCTTATCAAAGTGGCAATCGCTTAGTACAGAAGAACCTAGCCCAAACCTTAAGACTAATTGCCCAGCAGGGAAGCGATGTTTTTTATAAAGGAACGATCGCTAATAAAATTGTCAAAGCAAGTCTTGAACATGGCGGTATCTTAACACTTAAAGATTTCACTAGTTACGCAGTCTCCCAAACCCAGCCGATAAAATGCAAGTATCGTGGCTATGAAGTCATTTCTGCTCCGCCTCCTGGAGGTGGTACTACTCTATGTCAGATGTTGAATATTTTAGAAGGGTACGAGTTAAAAAAGCTCGGTTGGCATTCTTCAGAAAGCTTACACTTGATGCTGTCAACTATGCTGTATGCCTATGCTGATCGAAATCAATATTTAGGCGATCCTCAATTTATCAAAAATCCAGTTGAGAAATTGCTATCAAAAGAATATGCAGCCAAAGTCCGTTCTCAGATTCCTAAAGAGCGGGCAATTTCTCCAAAGCCTCTGTTTTCCAGCATTACACTCAATGAAGGAACTAACACAACTCACTACTCTATTGTGGATCAATACGGTAATGCTGTAGCTGTAACTTATACCATCAATTCCTATTTTGGAGCAGGTGTGATACCTGGTAATACTGGCTTTTTTCTGAATAATGAGATGGATGATTTTACGGCTAAACCAGGAGTGGCGAATAATTTCGGCTTAATGCAAGGAAGTGCTAACAGCATTGAGCCAGGAAAACGCCCTTTAAGTTCTATGGCACCAACTATAGTAACCAAAGACGGTAAAGTTTTTATGGTCACGGGTAGCCCTGGTGGTTCAACAATTACAACAACTGTTTTGCAAATCATCACTAATGTGATCGATTACGGTATGAATATTACTGAAGCTGTAAATGCTCCTCGGATTCATTATCAAGGATTACCTAATGTAGTCATCACTGAACCTTATGCCCTCAACTCGAAGGATTTGCAAAACTTGTGGTCAATGGGATACAGGGTCGCTCCCTTTGTCTATTGGGGCGCAGCTGGATCTATTTTACTGAACCCTCAAACAGGTTTGCTCTACGGTGTTAATGATAGCCGCAAGCCTGCGGGTCAAGCATTGGCTTATTAAGTGTAAGTGATATTTTTGGTTTCTTCATTGTCCCACCTGTTCACACAAAAAAAATGACAGCGTGGTTACGCCATCGGACTATGATAATTGGAAGTGACTGTTTACACCAAAACTTAGGAAAAATTGGTAATAAGTAGACAATGGAAGACAACAAAAGCTTTCAACAGCAAGCTACAAAGATAAAACGTCCGGTGAATAAACTCAAGGGTCGAGTTCGGCAAATTGCTGTGGTTACAGCCAGTGTCACTGGATTGCTAGGTATCAGCACCGTTGCAGCATTAGGATATTATGCATTTGTACCACCATCCGTCAAACGGTTGCCACTTCCGTCAAATCTAATTTCTCTAGAATCACCCCTAGGAAAAGAAATACTAAGTTCTAGTCAGATAAAACAAGACTACACGCCACTTGTTAAGAATCTAGAAACTCAAAAACGCCCTGCTTATTGTGGTGTTGCCAGTGGAGTAACAGTACTTAATGCTTTAGGCAGAGGTGAAAGCACATACAAGCGTCTTGATCAGTCAAGTTTTTTCAGTGGTGCTGCTTCTCGCGTTCGCTCACCTTACTTAGTAACTTTTTTGGGGATGAGTCTTGATGAACTAGCAGAACTTTTGCAAAGCCATAATCGGACTGTAGGGATATATCACACATCAAGCACTACGTTAGAACAATTTCGTACTCAAGCCAAAGCAAATTTAAAAAATGATCAGGATTTCGTAATTGTCAACTATAACCGCTCACAGATAGGTCAGAGTGGTGGAGGGCATATCTCTCCGATAGCAGCTTATTCTGAGAAAATGGATAAATTTCTCATTGTGGATGTCTCAACTTATAAATACCCTTCTGTTTGGGTTTCAACATCAACACTTTGGGCTGCAATGAATACTAGTGATGCTATTTCAAAGAAAACACGCGGTTACTTAATAGTTAAAAAGTAGATGTTATACCATTTTGACTGAAGGCACATATCAAATCTTGGCTATAGGTTTTAAGATCAGCTGCTTGGACTGCGAATATCAATGCCAAAGCTAGATATTGCTGAAAAAGTTCGATAAAACGAGGGCCTAAATTTGCGGAATTAAATCCTTGGCTATTAATATTTTGATTAAATCTAGAGCAGTAAAACTTGCTAGAGTAGATTTTTAATGATTGAAATAGGCGTAAATAGGTAAACCAAAATTTTCAATAATAACGAATTTACTAGGTTTAAGTTTTTGCTCTAGCTAGTTTTGCCACGCTAGGATTAAATTGTTCAGCATGGGTCGGAAAGCGATCAACAATTGAGTTTCCATAAAAGGTCAATAGAGGCATGATTGAGTTTCCATTGCATTTTCTTTACAGTCCCATAGATGTGATCGCTCTTAAGAAAAGAAAGACTCAATTCATTATGGTAACGCTGGTAAAATCGTTAGCGTCTGAGTACCTGTGATAGAGGAGATCCCCCAGGGCAAACGCATCTAAATATTGATGAGCATAGATAAAAGTAGAAAGCACCAGAAGCTAGACCCCATAGTACTTTTAGAAAGTTAAACATCAATTAGCAAAGTAATGATAATCATTATGATGGGGTGGGTGGGTTAGAGGCAACCGACGGTTGCCATTAAAGAACGTGATATTCTCATAAAATCTCCAAAGAAGAATTACGCTCTTATTCTCCTCTCTATGAAGCTGAAGCCAAAAATCACAATTGCTGACCATTTTTTGGGAATAGAAGAACCACTATTGCTCAAAAAACTGTTGAAACTGGAGCTAGCGGCCAAACACGCTTTATATAAAAATGCAGCAGATAAGTTATATTGCCTTACTGACTTAACACTTTATCGCGCTCAATTTCAACGAATTTTATCTTGTACTTTGTATTTCTTAGAGATTCAAACACACATTGGCACTTTACACAAGATAGGAGTTACTACTAGACCTATCCAACAGCGATTGGCAGAAATAGAAGCAGATTTACTCGATCATTATAAAACTGTCGAGATTCAAGTATTAGGAACTTGGCCACACAGAGGTAATGTTGAGCTATATTTCAAGCACCGTTATCAGAATTACAATTATCGCATCGGCAGTTTAACCGAGTATTTCAAATTTAATCCCTCAGATGCTAACACTGTCCTAAGTGAGCTACATGGTATGAAAGCTAAAGTAATTTCTCCAGTTGAGATAGAGATTCTTAAGGACAATATTAGCTTATCTCAAGTTGCTATCTAGTCTATACTCATGCTCTGCAACAGCCAGGTTCCATATTTCTATGCGATCGCCAAAGCAACACTAATTGCTATTTTTTAGACTTTTTGTGCTTTGTAGGGTCAACTAACCGATATGATTGGTCAGATTCACTCGTCGGAGGAAATGGATTTCCAGCAGTTGATGTTACCTCTAGCCCTGTGCCTTTTCCATTAGAATTAATTACTTCGTACTGTCCGCTAATGGGAGTGCGTTCCCCTGGAATATGCAATGAGGATTGAGCCTCCAATGTTTGATCACCTGACTGGCTTAACTGTGCAGTGCCAGCAGTATAAATTAGAGAAAACTGCCTCGTAATTTCAAAACCTGGAACATAACCGCCGTGGAACGGTATTTCTAATAGTTGACTGAGCGCCCCTTTAATTTCTGAAATTGGTTTAAGCAGTTTTTCGTTGTCCTGGCTCCATCTAATAATTTGTGTATCTAGCAATTCTTGAAACTCAAGAGCGTGTAACGTCGCATCCTCTGAGGAAGTTTGGTTATCTACAACAATCGATAACTTGAGAGTGAACAAAAGTTTCGTTTGTATTTCTGGAGAATCATCATTAGAGGTAACTTGCGTACAATACTCGTCTACATGAAAACCAAACTGGGCCTTAAAATGGGAAAAGCTCAATCGTTGAAGTTGTTCGCTAAGATATGGTAGTAATCCCCTATCGGGATCTAATAGGATTTGGCGGACGATTGGTATTTGTATCATAAATACTCTACAAATTTTAAATTAAACGTTTTCTTGACTAACAATTTCACCAGATTCAGCACTTTGAGGCATCCATCAAACTGACGAGACTTAGCTCAATCGCTCTACCGATTTACTTAAAACATCTTTGGTGCTGCAATATGCCAGATAATTGCTCCCATCCCCGACTAAAGGAGCAATTATACACTGTGGGGACAATACGGTTCGGTACTGACCTGCAAAGTAGTTTATTTCTTGAAAATCTTGTAATTAGGCATTTTTTTGAGTAATGCTTCAATAAGCGAACTTACAAAAATTAAAAATAGTACAAGCGGAACTAATAACTAAGGATTTTCATCACTTGGGATGAAGTTGCTCATTTAAGAGACACAATAACATGAGGACATTCCAGCTTACTTTCTTAAAACATTCAGCCAAAGTATTTATTTTAAGTGTTTTTATTTTGCTCCTACTGTGGTTTAGTTCACCGCTTCTACCAATATTTGCAAAATCAGAAACTCAAATTTTTGAGCAAGTTTGGCAAACAATAAATGATAATTTTTACGATCCCAACTTTAATGGAGTAGATTGGAAATCCATTAAAAAACAATATCAACCTCAGCTAATAAAAGCTAACTCAACTAAAGATGTTGCTGTTGTCCTTAATCAAATGCTTTCTCAACTCAAATCTTCTCATACTCGATTTTATACTCAAGAAGAACCTGCTTATTATCAGCTTTTAGGGATTTTCTTACCTCAAAACCCTGGCTTAAATAAGCAACTAAAAAAGTTTTTCCCTAAAGGTAAACTTGAGTACACTGATATTGGCTTGTTCACCAAAAATATCAATGGCAAAACATTTATTAGCTCTATTCTTGATGAAAGCCCTGCTGCCAAAGTTGGCTTAAAGGTAGGGGATCAAATTTTAAGTATTGATGGTTATTCATATCATCCAATACACTCTTTTGCTGAAAAAGCAGGCAAAACCGTCAAAATTTTGATACAGCGATCGCCCGAACCGAGCAGCCAGCAAGAAATTGCTGTCGTGCCAAAAATTTTTGATCCTAGCACGATGTTCTTGCAAGCTCAGACAGCCAGTGTTAAGCTAATTGAGCAAGATGGCAAGAAAGTTGGTTATATTCATATATGGTCAAATGCAGCAGACCCCTACCAGCAAAAACTTCAAGATGAACTGATTTATGGTCGCTTAAAAAATGCAGACGGTTTAGTTTTAGATTTAAGGGATAGATGGGGTGGAGGAGATGTTAGTTATCTCAACATTTTTACTGCCAAACATAATCTTAGCATCACTAACATTCCACGAAACCAACGCCGTTATACCTACAACTATCAATGGAAAAAACCTGTAGTGATGTTAGTGAACTCAGGCAGTCGTAGTAGTAAAGAAATTCTCGCGTTTGGGTTTCAACAAAGTAAGATTGGCCCAGTGATTGGAACTCAAACGGCAGGAGCCGTACTTGCAGGTCGTCCTTATTTAATGCGAGATGGTAGCTTACTTTATGTTGCAGTTACGAATGTATTTGTTAACGGCAATCAAAGGCTGGAAGGTAAAGGTGTAACACCAGACATTAATATTCCATTTCCTCTAGAATATGCCCAAGGACTAGATCCTCAAATACAAACAGCTATAGAAACTGTGTTACAAGCAAAATTCTCACCAATAGATAAATAGCTCAAAATGCTTTTAGCTTGAGTTTGGAATAATTTGCATTTAGCAGCAATGAATAGAAGGCAAGAGAAAGTTACCCAACTTCTTTTAGAGGCTGAGTTAAGCGGAATCGTTAAAAAAGAAGTAGAAACTAAGCAGCAGTTAGATCAGCGTTCTTAAGTGATTCTTCGGTTTTAGGTTTTTTAGATGCGGGGCAAAGGGGCAGAGGGGAAAGAACAAGGCACATTGAACTCTCCTCTGCACAAGCGCAGGCTTAATCGAGGTGTGGTGAGAAATCCAGGTTACGAAGGGCAGTGATTCTCACAAAAATACTCTATTGAGTTATTTACATCAATAGAGTATATAAATTTACTATAATCATCTTTTACCAGACTCACTTTATACTATGACAAACATTTATACCTCTGTATAAGTACTGCGAATCTTGCCTACAGCGATCACATAAAGCACTGCATAAGGGCAATCACTCTTTAACCTACTCTCATCACTACGGCTATCTCCTGATATCCCTTAATCTTTTCGTCGTAGTATTCGCCAAAAATCACGGCGAGCCGCGATGAACGATGTGTATATGGTTTCTGTATTGGTAGCGGCGCTTCCAAACTCAGTCCTTCTAGCATAATCCTTCTGTCAATAAAGTTTGAGACGTGCTAACTCTGCCTATAAATTGACCAAAAAATGAGCTATTAAAGTATTCCTTTCGTAAGATAATAAGTAAAGATGCAGGAGATTTGGGTTATCTTTATCAAGGTGCATAACTGAACCATCAACTGCTAAATGATGATGATCTATCCACCGATCCTGCGAATCTAGTAATACACTGAAGAAAGGGCTGACATCTGGATGATTATTCTTTAATTCTTCGTAGCTTTGATAAAAAGGAGGTATACCAATTCCCATTGGCATATATAATCCTTTAGAATAATTTTCTACAGGCAATTGAGGAAGCTTTTTCAGATTAACACCACTTATGAATAATCGATTTTTTTCCCCAGTCTTAGTATCAGTAAAGGCTAACTCAACTTCCTGTAAAGTTTGCTCTACACCAATCGGTTTTATATTCCTTAAAATCGCTTTATCAAATTTGCCTATTCTCCAGTATTCATTTCCCCAAGGTTTATTTTGATCGTAAAATCCTGGAGGACGAAAAGTCGCAAATTTTATTTCATTTTTATTGTCGTAAAAATCTTTCCATATTGTGAGATTTCTCGCTAGGACAGTTCTAACTTTTCTACTTTGCTCTCCCGATACAATTATTTTTTCATCAATTGGAAACTCAATAGTTACTTCTTTTTGCTCAATTACGTTTCTTAAAAGATCAGTTTTGACTATTGTGCCACTTGGATCTTGCCAATGTTCTAATCTCCACCAATGCTGTGAATAAGGAATATTATTAATCTTTTCAAAGATATTCTTGTAATGTCCCATCGGGAAAGTAAACCAACTTTGATAATAAAGAGTTTTATTGCTATCTTCTTTAGTAAATAGCAAAATTTCCCAATATCCTGCATTTAGACAATTGTTAGCCAAAGCAACTTCGACGAGGTTTTGCTTTTCAAAACCATCTCCGCCAATAATTTCTATATCTTTTGAACTAGCAGGAAAACTAACTTGTTGTCTGTTCCATTCCCGATCTGTCAAAGCAATTACTTCTAAGCCTGGATCTTTTTTAGCCCATTGAGGTATTTTCGGAACTAATAGCTCTAAATCGACATTTTTGATAACTATTTTTGCTGTGTTTTTATCTGTTGCTTCTAGCACAAAATCAAAATGTGTCTCATCCCTCTTGATAATGGTTAAATTGCGATTCGTATATCTTTGAAAGTTTTTGCCTAAAGGAGCAGGATTTGCTGGATAATCTACATTAGATAATTCTTGTAATTTTACAGCCATCTTATTATCAAATTTATATCTGGATTGAAACCAGAAACCGCCCAATCCTAGCAAAGCAAAGAAGAAAATGAGGCTACTAAATAAAGCCTGTTTCTTTGTGATTAGAATTTTTTTACTTTTAAATAGAGGAAAGGCTAGAAACTTTGCTTTCGCTAAATCATTCTTCATGAGAAAATTCCTCTATATGAGAACTTAATTAATAGAAGAGAACATTCTGTCAAATTGATTTCTGAATTATCTCAATGAAATGCAAATTAATCAATAGCTAATTAACGTA